>CANQFK010000013.1 GCA_947598585.1 uncultured Clostridia bacterium | reverse complement strand
ATGGGCAAGCCCAAATCCCGCTTGACTTCGGCAATGTAAGCGGTATGAACTTTGAAGCCGTAAGTCTTTTCGATGTATTCTTGGATCATCTTGTAAGTAACTTTCTCCTTCGGTTTGCGTTCCCTGGCGCGTTTTTCCACTCCCTTCAAAGAAATTTGTCCTTCTTCCTCTCCGAATTCAACTTTTACGCCGATATGTCCGTCTGGCTTTTTGTGGGAAAGGACGACCAATGTCTCCGCCCAAACGGTTTGAGGGAACATGTCGTACACCACGACCTTATCGACAGAATAATCAGACAGAATCTTGATGTCGCGCGCAAGCGTCGCGGGATTGCAACTGACGTAAACGATCTTATCGAACGCAAGCTGCGAAACGGCAAGGAGAGTGCTTGCGTCCACGCCCTTGCGGGGCGGATCGAACACGACGGTAACGTCGCCGCTTACGCCGCTCGCTATCCTCGGAAATTCATCCTTGCAGTCGCCGCAAACAAACTTCGCGTTGGTAACGCCCGCTTTTTGAGCGCGCTTTCTCGCCTCGTCCACCGCCTGTTTGCAAATTTCTATCCCAATGACCGAGGCGGCTTTTTTTGCCAGCATGATCGAAAGATTGCCCGCGCCGCAATAGGCGTCTATCACCGTTTCGCCCTCGCATTGGGCGAGAACGTCCGAATACAACCTCTTTTCGATCTCGTCGTTTACCTGATAGAACGACGCGGGATCGAAGTCGGGCAACACTCCTTTGCCGCCCACAAGAAGAAATTCGTCGCCGAAGATAACGTTGTTGTTTTTGTCGTTTATATTCTGATACAGCGCAAAATTATCGAACGGGATATAGTCCGCGAACCTGTCCGCTTTTATGCGGGAAGAGGTGACGAGCGTCACGCAAATGCTCCCGCCCTTTTCCCTTGCGACGATATGCCTTATATCGCCGCTCCTTTCGTCGTAACCGCGCAAAGAATTGTCGCGCATAAACGATCTCAGCGCGGATATGAGCGCTTTGTTCCATTCCCTTTGAAGCAGACAATCGTCGATATTTACCACGTTGTGCGAATTTTCCTCATACATGCCCACTTTTGAGCCCCTTACGGGAAAACCGAGTTTGTTGCGATATCTGAAAATATGCGGGGAGGCAACTACTTCGCTCACCTCGACGTCTATCCCGCCTATCTTTTTGAGCGATTCCTCCACCGTTTGCTTTTTCAGTTTCAGCTGGGCGTCGTACGCAAGGTGCTGAAAAGCGCAGCCGCCGCACTTCCCGAAATAGCGACATTGCGGTTTTATCCTGTCGGGGCATTCGGATATTATGCTTTTGAGTTTTGCGGAAGTAAACGACTTTTTTATGAGTACAGGCTCTGCCTCCACTATCTCACCCGTAAGCGCGCCCTTTATAAAGACCACTTTGCCGTTGTCGTGCGCCACGCCCTCTCCGAACGCGCCGAGTTTTTCTATCTCGTATCTCATTCCACTTTCGCCCTT
The DNA here is from genome assembly GCA_947598585.1 of uncultured Clostridia bacterium. Classification (GTDB taxonomy): domain Bacteria; phylum Bacillota; class Clostridia; order Christensenellales; family Pumilibacteraceae; genus CAG-552. Next base: position 28,770 of record CANQFK010000013.1, on the reverse strand, counting down.
ATGAAGTTAAGACAGCGTATTTGATTTATGCGCAGAACGCCGCGTTGCAAAAAGAACATATCCGCCGCCTCCCACATGAACACCCAGCCTACAATATCTATCATCTCGATGAGCACGGGTTGAGATTCCATAAACGCCTCTATGATGACCGCGGCAGTAAGTATCAGGACCGCGAGCACGGTAAACACTACCGACAAGATCCCGTTTTTGCGATATTCTCTCTTGGCGTTTACGAACCTGTTGTTATAATAATTTTTTATGGCGCGCTTTACGGTGTCCTTGTCCGCCTCGCCGTTTATCTTTATCGTTATGTCGCGGTCCAACGGAAGTTGTTCCGCCATGTTGTCGAGATAGTCGGACATATCCGAATTGATTATGGGCGAATCGACGTCGCAAAAGGGCGACAAAGCGTCGCCTGCGTTATGTAAAAATACGGATATAGATGAATTTTTTTCTGCTTCCGCGTCCGCTTCCGCCTTTTCCATTTCCAAAACTTCGCTGTTCAGCTTTTTCAGTCTCTTTATGTTGTCGAACATCAGTATCTCTCCTTTATCTGTCTTTCGACGGTGCGTTTCAATTCCTTTTCCTTTATTGAAGCGCGCTTATCGTAAGTGTGCTTGCCTTTGGCGAGGGCGATCTGTACTTTTATGAAGTTGCCCGAAAAATAGATCTTGGTGGGAATGAGCGTATAGCCTTTTTCCTTTATCTTGCCCGCGAGTTTGTTTATTTCGTAACGATGCAAAAGAAGTTTTCGCGGTCTTTTTTCGTCTTTGTTGAAATAACTGCCCTTTTCGTACGCGGTCACGAAGCAATTTTTAAGAAATATCTCGCCCTTTTCGAGGCTGCAATAGCTGTCTTTGAGGTTGACTTTGCCCATTTTTACGGACTTGACTTCCGAACCGACAAGCGATATCCCCGCCTCGTAAGTTTCCTCGATAAAGTAATCGAAAAACGCTTTTTTATTCTGTTGTATCAATTTTTCGCTCATTCTATTTACCTACGCAAAATGCGGAAAATATCTCCGCTATTATCTCGTCGCTGCCTATTACTCCCGTTACGTTCCCTATCTTGTTGTACGCGTTGTACAGATCGGACGCGAAACAATCGAGGGACATTTCGCAATTCATCGCCGACTTTATATATTCGGACGCGGCTCGCAAAGATTGGAACTGTCTGAGATTGTTTATCTTCAATCCGTGCGAAACGAAGTCCGTCCTTTTGTAGATCTCCTCTTTCAGCTTTTCCGTGTTTGCGTTTTGCTTGGCGCTTACATTGAAGTTTTCGCCTTCGCCTATATCGCTCTTGTTGGTGACTGCGAGTATCTTCTCCCCTGTCAGCGCAAGATCCTTTATCCGACCGACGTCGAATTCGTCGCCCTTTACCCCCACGCCTATAATGAGATCGGCGCCTTTCGCCTCGTCGAGCGTCATGTCTATGCCCGTCCTTTCGACGGAATTTTCCGTTTCTCTTATGCCCGCGGTATCCACGAGAACGAACTTTCTGCCCTTAAAAAAGTATTCGCTCTCTATAAAGTCGCGCGTCGTTCCTTCTTCGTCGCTGACTATCGCCCGCTTTCTGCCTATGAGCGCGTTGAACAGTTCGCTCTTGCCCACGTTGGGTTTGCCCAAAATGAGGACTTTTATACCGTTTTTTATCCTGCAACCGTCCTTATATGAACTTACGAGTTCTTCGAGCTCTTCGTTTACGGCTTTAAGACCGTCTATCGCCTCTTCCTTTGCGTCGTTTTCGATATTCTCTTCGGGATAATCGATAGCCACGTCCACCTTGGCTATTATCGCTTTGAGTTTGTCTTGCAGCCCTTCTATCTTTTTTCTGAGTTTGCCGTCCACGCTGTCGTAAGCGTTTACGGCTTGCTCCACCGTTTCGGCGTTTATGAGATCGAGTATTCCCTCCGCTTCGGACAGATCTATCCTGTTGTTTCTGTACGCGGTGAGTGTAAATTCGCCCCTCTCCGCCAAAACCGCGCCGCTTTTTACGCAATAGTCCGTTATTTCACGCACTATGACTTCCGAACCGTGACAAAATATCTCGGCGCTTTCTTCGCCCGTATAAGAATGTCCGCGTTCGTAAATTATTACCTCACACTTGTCCTTTATTACGCCCGTATCGGCGGTAGCGTAAATTGCCTTGCGAAATTCGTTTATCTTCTTTCCGATGAGTTTTTCGGCGATCTCTTTAGACAAATCGCCGCTCATTCTCACCATCGCCACCGCTCCTCCTATCGGAGTGGACGCCGCAACTATCGTCTTACTCATATTATCGGCTTCGACCTCGGCTTGTTTCCTCCGCGCGGATATCCTTGCGGACTTTCTTTTATCTTTTTTATTATCACGAACTTCCTCTTTATTTCTTCGCCGAGCTCTCTTTCGACCGTTATAGGCTCGCTCCCGCCCAAAAACTCTATCGCTTTCCTCGCTTGATCTATCTCTTCATCGATATCGCGGGACTTGTACGCTATCATCTTTCCCCCTGTCTTTACAAAGGGCAGACAATATTCCGCAAGCACGTTGAGCGGAGCCACCGCACGCGCGCAGACGACGTCGAAATCTCTCTCTTTGAGATCCTCTATCCTCGTGTGTATCGCCCTTATATCGCTAAGTTCCAGCCTGCTTATGACCTCTTTCAAAAACTCCGTTTTTTTATTGACGCTGTCTATAAGCGTAAAGGCGAGATCGTTCCTTACTATTTTGAGAGGTATTGCGGGAAAACCCGCGCCGCTCCCTACGTCGAGCACCTTCGCTCCTTCTTCGAAAAGGTCCTCTCCCAACAAGCTGTCTTTGAAATGCAAAAGTTCGACCTTGTCCCTTTCGGTCACTGCGGTCAGATTGAACTTTTTGTTCCATTCGATGAGCAGATCATAATATAAGTCAAACTTTTGCTTGATATCCATGAGATTATTGTAGCATACTTCCCGCGAAAAATCAACACTTTTATGTATCGGACTTTTTGCACAAAACAAAGCGCAAAAAAAATTTTTTCTCGTTTACCGTAAGTATATATATTTATATAAAATTGAAAGAGGTAAATATAGTATATTTTGTATAAATGTGAGTTTGTCCTTTTTTCGCTCGAAAACCGCGATTTTAGTGCCTGTTCGGAGTCGGACAATACAAAAAAACGCAATTTTTTGTCAAAGGAAAAAGTGGACAACTTTTCGGATAAAAAAGGATAACTTTTTTTTATGGTAGAAAACTTTTTTCGGAAAATTTTAAGGAAGAAGAAAAATAGAATAATATTCGACTTTTCCACAAAGTTATCCACAAAAGTGAATAAAGTTATCTTTCTTCGGAGTGAAAAAGTACAATTGAAAATTCATAATAAAAGGCGCGGCAAAACGTCTTTGCTACGCCTGATATTATAAATTTACAGTTCGTTTTCGAATGATTTATCAAGGAAAGAATTTTTGTACAGCCGTTTCCACATCTTCGCCTCGATCTATGCTTTGAAGCATGTTCCACCAATTGTAGCGCGCGTTTGCCCAATTGGAAGTTACCTGATAGTAATCGCCGAGATAACCGCTCAAAAACGAGTATTCGTTCATAATGTAGTCGTTGACATATATATTGTTCATGTCGGTTCTTACCGGCCAGAAGCCCGTCGCGAGAACGGCTTCCTTATAATTGTTTTTGTTTTTTACGAGATATTCTATAAAGAGTTTGGCTGCTTCGATCTTCTTTTCGTCGCCGTTATCGAATATGCCCATGCCCCAGATGCCGCCCTGCAAAGTAGAATCTTCCTTTTTTTCGGTGGGGAACGTCATCGGTATTACGTCGAAATTGAAGTTTACGTTGTTTTTTATCTGACTTATCTCGGCGGATACGTTCCAGCAAAACGACATGGCAAGTTTTCCGTTGCCGAACAGGGATATCTCGTCGCTGCCCGCTATGGTCGGATCGAAATCTATCCCTTCGAGACTTTTGAGAAGCTTCAATGCCTTGATATTTTCGGGGCTGTTGACGGTGTATTCGGTGTGTTCGGCGTTGGTGAATTTTCCGCCGTACAGGTTGGTCACAAGAGCGCGTGTGCCTTGATCGCCGCCCTGATTGCTGCAATATATCGTCGCTACGCGTCCGTCGCTCGGACCGTTTTCCTTTATATAGGCGTTGAGCGCGTTTACGGCGGCAATAAAGTCGTCCGTCGTCCAGGTGTGCGTTTCTTCGTCTATATATTGCATGGCGTTCGCCTTTTCGAACAAATCCCTGTTTACAGCCATGCAGTGAGTCGTCATGCAAATGGGATATACATAATATTTTCCGTCATTGTTTTTGCACGCCGCCTTTACGTTGTCGTAAATGAGATCGCTATCCTCGAACAGGTCGTTGAGGTCCGCCATGAGCCCTTTTGCGCCCCAATTCGCAACAAGACGTTCAGGACCCTCGAAGATGATATCGGGAGCCTCTCCGCTTGCTATCGCTTTTTCCACTTCGCTGTCGCCCGAAGTATAGTCTATGGCTTTTGCCACGACGCGAATGTCTTGGTGCTCGCTGTTAAAGGCGGTAAGAAGCGCCGAAACGTTGACGTTGTCGTTCCATTCGCCTATCGGATACGACCAAAGAGTGATCTCAGTAACGTCGTCGTTTTCGTCGCCGCCCGGCGTTATCCCGCCTATCGGATCGTTCGGATCGCAGGAAATCAGAAACAAAGCTGAAATCAAAACGAACAATATCGCAAATTTTTTCATTATCGATCTTCCTCCTTCGGATCATCGAACAAATATTTTTTCAAGACCTTTGCCACCACGTCTATATCTATCGGCTTGGCTGTATGAGCGTTCATTCCGCATGCAAGGCAATGACTTACGTCGTCCGAGAACGCGTCGGCGCTCATTGCGATAATGGGTATTGTTTTTGCGTCCCGTCTGTCCATTTTGCGAATGGCTTCGGTCGCCTCGTAGCCGTTCATGACGGGCATGCGAAGGTCCATAAGTATAACGTCGTACTTGCCTATCGGGGAATCCGCGAACATATCCGCGCATATCTTGCCGTTTTCGGCGTGATCTATTTCGAAGCCGAGTTCGGACAAAAGTTCCTGAGCGATCTCGCGATTGAGCTCGTTGTCCTCGGCGAGAAGTATTCTCTTGCCCGAAAAGTCCACATTCTGCGCTTGCTCGATATGCTTGTTTTCGTCGGGCAGATCGCAAAGGTTTTTGAGCCCATAATATAGGTTGGAGCCGAATATCGGCTTGGCTATGCAACCCGAAATGCCGAACATAGATAGATTTTCGTCGTTTCTGTCGTAGGGGACGAGCAGAATGAGCGCGCACTTATCGTCGCAAAGGTCTTTGAGTTTACGCGCGTATTCGTTTATGTCGCCTTGATAGTCGTTATCGAGCAGGATCGCCGAATATTTGTCATGTTCGCTTTTTAACATTTCGGGCGCGGAGTCGAAGTTTACCCATTTTCCGCGACAGCCTATCGACCCGAGCGTTGAGATCATGCTTTCGCACAGCAGATCGTCCGAACCTACGACGAGAATGTTTATAGGAGGAAGCTCCATATCCTTTTCTTCGGTAGGAGCCTTTTCGAGTTCGAGAGCGATGTGAAATTCGGAACCTTTATTGAGTTCGCTCGCAATGTCGATAGTACCTTTCATGGCGTTTACTATATGTTTTGTGATAGCCATGCCGAGCCCCGAGCCCTCTATCTTTTGCACTCTGCCGTTGTCCTCGCGCGAGAATGCGTCGAAGATCTTTTTTGTGAACTCCTCGGTCATGCCTATGCCCGTGTCCTTTACGCGCAGGTGGACCTTTATGAAGCCGTCGCCCTTTTGTGATTGTTCTTCGTAGCAGATGACGCTTATCGAGCCGCCGTCGGGCGTGAACTTGATGGCGTTGCCGAGCAGATTGAGCAGGATCTGATTGAACCTCACGCCGTCGCAAAGCACATATTCGCTGTAAATATTGTATATGTATACGTCAAAACGTTGCTTTTTTGCGCTCACCTGAGGTTGAACGATGCTGACCACGTTTTGAATGGAATCGCGAAGCGACATCTTGTCGTAATGCATTACGAGTTTGCCGCTCTCGATCTTGGACATATCGAGAATGTCGTTTATAAGCCCCAACAGATGACGGCTGCTGAGATCTATCTTTTTCAGACAGTTTTGGACCTGTTCGATATTGTTTATATTGGCGTTGGCTATCGCGGTCATTCCCACGATTCCGTTCATGGGCGTGCGAATGTCGTGGCTCATGTTGGAAAGAAATTCGCTCTTTGCCTTGCTTGCGTTTTCGGCAGCGCTGCGCGCGACTTCGAGTTCGCGGACGTGCTTTCGAGTAAGGTGCATATAAAACGCGAACATGCCTATGAGCGCGCACAAGATCACGACGCAGCTTATCACCGCCGAGATTCCCCAATATTGCCCTACCGTGTTTACCGTTTTGTCTATCTGACCGTACGGCAAAAACAACAGCAAATACCAATCTTCTATGGACAGAGCGGTGCCGTAGAGATATCGCCTCGTTCCGTTTAGGACAAATTCGCCCGAAAAGTTTTTATTTTCGGCGATAGCCTCTTTGAGCGTACTTATGAATTGCTCGGAGGTCATACCTTTTATGACCTCGTACTTGTTCGTAACGCGATCGAAGTAGTTGTCGTCCGTGACTTCTACGTCGCTGAGTATAAACTCGCCGTTGGGACGTATTATAAAGTAGTACATATCCATGTCCTCGGCGTTGACCGTCAGCGTGTCGCTTATGTAAGTTATGGGCAGAGCGGCAACGAGCCCTATGCTCTTGCTCCCGTCGTTCATCGTGTACGCGGCGGGCACTCCCATCAGTATGAGATCGGTCCCCTCTACCGTATCCTTGCCCGTGGACATAGTTTCCTGCTGAGAGCGCAGCGAATGCAAAAGCGTTTCGGCGTTGTCCATGGTTATTTCGTTGCCCCAAAGCATTTCCAGACTTCCGTCCGCGCCGCAAAGGGCAAGGTTATGAAAGCCGCGGTTGCGCGCACCCGAAGTGAGAAGTATCTTTGTGTGTTCGATCTTGCGGTTGCTCTCGGGCGATACGGAGTCCACGAGCGAACTCACCTGCGACATGTTGAGTTCGAAAGTCGTGCCGAAATGCGTGGCAAATTGTTCGCTCATTCCTTCGAGATACAGAGAGCCGAGTTCTCCGACCGCGTTCGATCCGCGTCTGTTCATGGTAAAAGTCATCAACCAAAAAACCAGCACGCATAAAACCGATATACATATTATACTGATTATCAAAAAACGGGCAGTTCGGTTTTTCATGAACTATCTCCCCCTTGACTTATAGACAAATGCGATCGTTACGGAAAACTTTCCATTTTGACCATAAAATAATTTTAGCACGTTTTGTCAAAAAAGTAAATAGTAAAAAAACTTTTTGTCCGTTTTTTATTGGAAAAAATTAAAATTTTTATAAATTTGTTTTATAGGCAGCCGTTATAACGCCCCGTCAAGACGCTTTTTAACGGTCTTTATTCGCTTTTTTCATCGCCTTTGGGCAAAACGAACCAGAAGCACGTTCCCACGTTCAGTTCGCTTTCGATGCCGAAGCGGGCTTTGTGTCCGTCGAGGATCATCTTGACTATGTTCAGTCCCAGCCCCGAACCGACCACGTTGCGCTTCTTTTGATTGGCGCGATAATAGCGCTCCCAAACCGCGTCGATCTCTTCCTTTGCAATGCCCTTGCCCGAATCGATTATCTCGACCTTGTAGCCGTCCTCGCACGAATGGCACCTGACTACTATCTTCTTGTCGTCGCCCGTATAGTTGACCGCATTGCCTATGAGATTGTACAATACCTGCTCTATCTTTTGATAGTCGCCCTTGCATACGGCGTTGTCCTCGCAGTCGCATTCAAAGACGTAGCCTTGCGTTTCGCTCATTATGCCGAATCTGCCCACCACCGTCTTGCACAGTTCGCCGAGGTCGAAGTTTGCGATCTCGAAAGAGTCGGTGCCCGATTGGAGTTTGCTCAGGTTCTGAATGTCCGCGACGAGTGCGGAAAGACGAACGGATTCGTCGATGATTATCTGACAGTGCTTTGTGCGCTTTTCTTCGTTGTTGCCCGAAAGATCCCTTATCATTTCGCCGTACGCCCTTATCATGGTGAGCGGCGTTCTGAGGTCGTGACTTATGTTTGCGATGAAGTCGCGCCTCATCTGTTCGGTCTTGCTCATTTCGTCCTTGGCGAAGTTGAGCGAGGCGGCGAGTTTTTCCACCTCGGTGAAAGAGCCGCCCTCGAAGTTGACGTTGTAATCGCCCGAAGCGAGGTTGGACGCAGTCGCCGCGAGTTTGTTTATCGGCTTAGAAAGGTGATTTGCGAATATCAACGCGAGAATTACCGAGAAGATCAATATGCTGACCGATGCGAAGATAAGCGTGTTCTGCACCAGAGTAAGCGTGGAATTGTTGTTGGAAATGGACGCTATGAGGCAGAAGTATAGGCTGCCGCCCGAACCGAGATTGCCCGTCAGCTTTCCGCCGCAAAACAGCGTATTGTTGAACGAATTTTCGGTGTCCTCTATATAAGTGAATATTTCGCCCGTTTCCTCGTTCATTTCCGATATCTTGGTAAGATATTCGGTTTGACGCTCCGTCGTCCAGAATTTGAGCGAGTCGGTGCTTATATGAAAGATCGGGCGTTCGGACGAGGGCGTGTACGGCGTATAGAGATACGCGGCGGTTTCCTTGGGAAAAGTGTAATTGCACGAGGGCAGTTCGTTCTTGTCAAAGACAAAGACATAGATATTCATATTCCTGTCCTTGGCGGTCACGTCCAGCACCTGCCAGGTCTGCGGATCGGTGTTGCTGCCGAAGTCGTAGTTTTGCATCAGATTGACGCCCACGCCCCGAATGTAATCCCTTTGGCGATCGACTATGTTGTCAAAGAATAAAAACAAAAAAAACCATAATAGCAGCAATATGATTGCCGCCATTATAGCAAAGTAAAACCATGTCTTGACAGATAGAGGGAATAATCTTTTGTCAGATTTCGATTTTATAACCGAGCCCCCTTAAAGTGATGATCTTGTTGCGATAAGGGCCGAGAGAAGCGCGAAGCATTTTGATATGCGTGTCTACCGTTCGGTCATCTCCGTAAAAGTCGTATCCCCAGACATCGTTAAGGAGCTTTTCGCGAGAGATGGCTATGCCTGCATTATTTACGAGGTAAAACAGTAGTTCGTACTCCTTCGGCGTCATAAAAACCTTTTTGCCGTCCACCGTAACATTGCGTCCGACCATATCGATTTCAAGACCGTCCGATACAATGTGTTTGCCGTGGTGTTTGCCCCTGCGCAGGATCGCCGCGATCCTTGCCATGACTTCTTTGGGCGAAAACGGCTTTGTAACGTAGTCGTCGACGCCTATTTCGAATCCGAACAACTTGTCGTACTCTTCTACACGCGCCGATAACATGATAACGGGAATGTCTTTGGTCTTTTTGATCTCTTTAACTGCCGAAAACCCGTCGAGTTTGGGCATCATTACGTCCATGAGTATGATGTCGAAATCGTTCTCGCGAGCGATCTTCACGGCGTCCATGCCGTCGACGGCTTCCATAACGACGTGACCTTCGAATTCGGCATACTCACGCAAAACGTTACGGATGTTTTCTTCGTCGTCAACAATCAAAATTTTTGCCATAATGTCCTCCTGTGTTATTTTTTTATGCTATTTTTAGCTCTTATGATATTATATACCATTTTTTGAAAAAAGTAAAGTGATTTTTGCGAATTGTGAAAAAATGTTCAAAAAAATATTTTTCTTTCCGTTTACGCGAAATGAATAAAAAATCCGATTATGCAAAAAATACGGTTGCTTTTTCCTTTTGTTTTAATGTATAATTTCATAAAAGCGGCTTTGGAGGATTATATGGAAGAAGATCGGACTGTAAAAGAATATAAGATAGACGGAATGAGATATTTGTTGTCGCTGAGCTACGTCGCAATAGACGGGAGCGACGCTTCGCCCGCGGAGAAGCGAAACCTTATGTTTTCGGTGTACAATTTCGGGCTTTTGTTCGAGCGCGACGACATGACCGCGCCCGACAAATTGCTCGTAAAAAACGGCGCGTGCTATCTGATAAAGCCGAACGAGCACCCCGAATACGAGGAAAATAAGGATTATTTCGATACGTTGCCGCGCGCGGTCACGTTCGTTAAGGGCGGCGGCGTATACGACGGCGAAAAAATAAAGTTCGACGCGGGCGGATATCTGTGGCGCAAATGCGTAGACAAGGGGATCCTGAGCGGACCCGACGCGGAAGAACCCGTAAAATATCCGCTTTACGAACTCGTCTTTCGTCTGCTCACGCTGAGCGACGCCACTGCCGAACTCAAAGCCATGTGGTATATCTTTTTTCCGTATATCGTCAACATGGGCGCGCCGTACGACGAAAAGATATACAACAAGCTGAAATCGCTCGTATTGAACGAGGAAAACTTCAAGCAGGTGCTTGCGAGCAAGTACAGCGATAAGATATACGTCAACACCAAGGAAATGGTGCTCGGCGGCGTTGACCCCGTCATTATAGATTGGTTTATCGAATACACCGAATGGAAGAACGTCAAAAACGAAAAGGGCATAAGCCGCGAAACGGAAAAATATCAGAAGATGCTCATGTACGGCGACCTCGAATATGTGATAAACGGCACCGAAAGAATGCTCGACGTCTATCCCGACGACGAGGAGATATTTCTACTGAATATGACCGCCAAAACGTCGTATGCGGGACAATTGCCCGAAGAGGAAAGAGAAAAGATCTTCGACGACGTGATACTTTCCGCGCAGGACGCGCTTTCGTCGCCCATAAGAAAGAAGAAACACTATGTCGCCTATTATCTCGGACTTGCGCTCCTCGGCAAAAAGGAGTTCGACAAAGCCGAGAGCAGTTTTAAACTCGCGCTGACTTACGATCCCAAATTCGAGCTCGCGCAAATGATGCTGAGCGGCATGAAAAAAATGGAAAAGAAAGATTGAAACCTTTTATACCGCGACGGAATGTTCGCGCGCGGAGGCAAGCATAAGTTTTATGCGATTTTCCTGATTCACGCTCGAGGCGGACGGATCGTAATCGATAGGCACGATATTTATATTCGGGTGCAGATTTTTGAGCGTGCGTATCGTCCCCTTGCCCACTATGTGATTGGGCAAACAACCGAACGGTTGCGCGCATACGATATTGGGCACGCCCGATTCGCAGAACGCCGCCATTTCGGCGGGGATGAGCCAACCCTCGCCCATCTTTACGCCTTGATTTATTACTTCGTCGGCGCACTTGCGAAGATGCGCCATATCGTGAGGCGGCTCGAAACTGCCCTCGCGTTCGAATATTTCGCGAATATCGAGCTGCATTTTGTGCAGCTTTTTGTATACCGCTTTGTATATTGCGCCGCGCAACTTGTGCGTGCCGTACATGCGCGCGTCGTTGACCGCGCCGAGAACGGTGTATAGCACGAAGTCGAGAAGAGGCGGCACCACAGGCTCGCACCCCTCCGAGAGCAGCATTTTTTCGAGGTGGTTGTTGCCGAGGACGGAATATTTAACGTATATCTCGCCGACGATGCCCACCTTTATCTTTTTGTCCTTAGATCTCGGCACCGACGCAAATTCGGCGATGATATGTTGGGCTGTCTTTTTGTAATTTTTGTATTTGTTCCCGCAAATGAGTTCCGAAACGTACTTTACGGCGTTGTCGCGCGCCTTTTCCGTGCTACCCTCGTCTATCTCGTACGGCTTGACTTGGTTGAAGCACCACATTATAACGTCGCCGTACAGCACGCAATAGGCAAGTTCGAGTATGAGGTGGAGCGACAGCGGCAGGGAAGAATCCTTTTCGAGCCCCGAAAAGTTGAGCGAGATCAAGGGCACGTTGGGGAATTCCGAATGAATGGCTTTTCGCGCAAGCGACAAATAGTTTGACGCACGGCACCCGCCGCCCGTCTGCGTGATGAGAAGAGCGGTCTTATTCAAGTCGTATTTCCCGCTCTTCAATGCGTCTATGTACTGACCGACAACGCAAAGACAGGGATAGCATGTGTCGTTGTGGACGTGTTTCAGCCCCTCGTCTATGACCGTGCGCGAGGTGTTGTGCAATGTTTCTATTTTGTAGCCCTCGCGTGCGAGCGCGACTTCGAACAGGGCGAAATGGTACGGCAGCATATCGGGTATAAGTATTGTGTGCGTGCTCTTCATGCTGTCTTGCCACTTGGGATAGGAATCGGTATAGTCCTTTGAACTCTCTGTCATTTTTTTCCCTCCTCCAAAGCCGCGAGCATACTCCTTATGCGGATCTTCACCACGCCCGCGTTGTTTATCTCGTCGATCTTGATCTGAGTATACAGCTTGCCGTTTTTTTCGAGAATGCTGCGCACCTCGTCCGAAGTTATGGCGTCGAGCCCGCAACCGAACGAAACGAGTTGCACAAGGTCGATATCGTCGTGTTTTGCGACGAAATTCGCCGCGCGGTACAGTCGCGAATGATACGTCCATTGATCGAGCACGTTTATTTTTACGCCCTCGCTCTTTTCGAATACGCTGTCCTCGCTCAAAACGGCAACGCCGAGCGAAGTGAGCAACTTGTTTATGCCGTGATTTATCTCGTTGTCGAGATGATACGGTCTGCCCGCAAGCACGATCATATGTTTGCCCTGTCTTTGGGCGGAAGCAATGATCTCGTCCGCCTTGGCTTTTACGTCGTCGTGATAAGCCCTTAGCCGCTCGAAACCGCTATCCAGCGCTTTTTTTATGCTGCGAAGCGGGATCTTGTACTTTTTGAGCGCGCTATGTAAGGTCTTTGCCGCATTTTCGCGTTTGTTGAGGTCGATATACGGCATTATGAAATTTTCGTTGTTCAATCGGTCGTTGTTTGCCTTCAACAGTTCGGGATAGTACGCGACTATGGGGCAATTGTAATGGTTGGCGGAATATTTTTCGTCGATATTGTAACTTTCGCACGGTAGAAAAATAAAATCAACGTTTTTGTTCAGAAGGCTTTCCATGTGGCCGTGCATGAGTTTTGCGGGATAGCAGACCGTGTCCGACGCGACGGTGTGCTGACCCAAAAAGTAGAGTTTTCGCGACGACCTGTCCGAAAGCACGACCTCGAATCCCAAACTCTCGAAAAAACCCGCCCAAAGCGGCAATTGTTCGTACATGAGCAGTTGAAGCGGCAACCCCACTCTGCCCTTTTTTCCGCCCCCATTGACGCATTCAAGCAGGCGGGCTTGCTTGTAGGCATATATGTCGAGGTCGTTTTGCGACGGTTTAAGCCCCGCGCCCTTTTCGCACTTGTTGCCCGAAATAAAACTTCTGCCGCCGTTGAAAGTCACTATGTTTATATTGCAATTGGACGTGCAGCCCTTGCACATGGACGCGCGCGACGTGTAAGCGAAGTCGTTCAGTTCGCTCAAAGAGAGCATTTTCGATTCGCCCGCGCACTTTTCCTTTGCGTAAAGCGCCGCTCCGAAAGCGCCCATAAGTCCCGCAATGCCCGGGCGGGTGACCTGTTTGCCCGTTTCGATCTCGAAAGCGCGCAAAACGGCGTCGTTAAGGAAAGTTCCGCCCTGAACTACTATATTTTGTCCGAGTTTGTCGGGCTCGGTGCGTATCACCTTATAAATGGCGTTCTTTACTATGGACGACGACAAGCCCGCCGAAATGTCCTCGATGCTCGCGCCCTCTTTTTGCGCCTGCTTTACCGAACTGTTCATGAAAACGGTGCAGCGCGAGCCGAGTTCGACGGGATGTGCGGCGAAAAGCCCTTTTTTCGCAAATTCGGCGATCTCCATGCCCATGGCCTTGGCGAAGGTCTGGATAAACGATCCGCAACCCGACGAGCAAGCCTCGTTGAGCATTATGCCGTCGATCGCGCCGTTTCTTATCTTAAAGCATTTTATGTCCTGCCCGCCTATGTCTATTATAAAATCCACCTTGGGATCGAAAAACAGCGCGGCTTTGAAGTGAGCGACCGTTTCGACTATGCCGAGATCGGCTCGTATCGCGCTCTTTATAAGGTCCTCGCCGTAACCTGTCACCGCGCAACCGCTTACGCGCACTCTTCCGCCGCATTGGCTGAAAAATTCCTTTAATCTCGTTACGGTGATATCGAGCGGCTGTCCGTTGTTTTCCTGATAGCAAGACCAAAGCAACTCGTTGTTTTCGGTGACGGCAACGAGTTTTGTGGTCGTGGAGCCGGAATCTATGCCTATATAGCAATTGCCCGAATATGTATTTATGTTCGCCTTTGACAGATCGGCGGCGCGATGTCGCGCCTTGAATTCTTCGTATTCCTTTTCGGACGCAAATAGCGGCTTGCCCATTATCACGCCCGAGCCCGTCTTAGCGTTTTTTACCCGCGCGATCACGGAATCGAGGCTTTCGGGTCGAACGTTTTCCGAATACAGAGCCGCGCCCAGCGACATGAATACGGGCGCGTTGTCGGGAAAGACGGCGTCCTTGTCGGAAAGCCCGAGCGTGGTGACGAACGCCTTGCGCAAGCTGCCGAAAAAGTGGAGCGGTCCGCCCAAAAACAGAACTTTGCCCTTTATCTTTCTGCCCTGCGCAAGACCCGATACGGTCTGGTCGACTACGGCTTGGAATATGGACGCGGCGATATCCTCTTTGTTCGCGCCCTGATTTATGAGCGGTTGGATATCGGATTTGGCAAACACGCCGCACCGCGACGCTATCGGATATACCCTTTGGGCGCGCAGAGCGTATTCGTCCATTTGTTCATTGGTTATATTGAGCAAGGTCGCCATTTGATCGATGAACGCGCCCGTGCCGCCCGCGCAACTGCCGTTCATGCGCTGCTCGGTCCCGCCCGTGAGAAAGATTATTTTCGCGTCCTCGCCGCCCAATTCCACCGCGACGTCCGCGTCGGGATAGAATTTTCTTATGGCGATATAGGCGGCTTGCACCTCCTGCACAAAGGCGACGCCGCTGCGATCGGCAAGTCCCATGCCCGCGCTGCCCGTAAAGGCAACGCAAAAATCGCCCCCGATGAGGGAATTTATCTTTTGAAGTTCGTTATAAACCGTTTCTTTGACTTTGGCAAAGTGCCTGACGTACGAACTGTATTCTATTTTTTCGCCATCGATCACCGTTGCTTTGACGGTGGTAGAACCGATGTCCACTCCCAGATATTTTGTCATTTTTTTCGTTTTTCCGCGTTATAGTTTATCATGCTTTTTCTTTAAAAACAACATTTTTTGCCCCTTTTGGAGCAATTTTCCAAAATTTTCTTTATCGCCTGTCGTCGCGAAGTCAATGGTTTTTGATGCGCGCGGCATAGGCGAATATTTTTTATCGCACGGAGATAGCTCCTTTTATCAATAAAAGGAAGAAAAATTTTTCCGAAAAGTCTTTACTAAATCGGGATTTTATGGTATTATATATATGGAGGGAGCTTATGGTGTTACATAAAGCAATAGAATTTGCGGCGATAAAGCATCGGAATCAATATCGCAAAGGTACCGACACGCCGTATATCGTTCACCCAATGGAAGTATTGCAGATCCTCGCGTCCAACGGCTGCTCGACGGAAGTTCAGATAGCGGGCGTATTGCACGACACCGTCGAGGACACCGACGCCACCTTGGCGGATATCGACGCGCTTTTCGGACCCGAGATCGCGGAACTCGTAAAGGGCGACACCGAGGACAAGACTTTGCCCTGGACAAAACGCAAGGAACTTGCCATAGAGAACTTAAAGACTCTTCCGCTCGGAGCAAGACAGGTGATATGCGCCGATAAGCTATCCAACATAAAGAGCATTTATAACGATATGCGCGTTGTGGGCGCCAACGTATGGTCGAGATTCAAGGGCAGTCCCAGCCAGACCGAATGGTATTATCGCGAGATATTGAAAGAACTCGAACGCGACCTGAAAGACACGCAAATGTATAAAGAACTCAAAAATTATGTGGATTTGGTATTTACCGAAGAGTTCGACGACTGAACCTTATATCTTTCGGCGGTCCCTGTCGTAATCGCGGCAATCAAAATAAAAACGCAAAACAAAACGCATACTTTAATAAAGGAGTATGCGTTTTATCATGAAAAATCAAAAAGAAAGTTCTTTCGATCCCAACGGCAACTACACGGGCAAGTACAAAAAGGAAACGCCGAACGGCGACGTGACCGTCCCTACCGCGCCCGAGCAAGACGCCGACGATCTGTAAGTCCGCCTATTACGGACTTTTGTTCTCGTCCTCGTTTTGCGCAATATCTTCCGCGTCGGCTGTTTTGTCGGCAATGATACGCGCTTTGCGTTCCTTGCGCGAAGCCTTGATATATTGATATACGGTGATCGAAAATCCGAGTATGAGCGATTGATAGTAGATACAAAACCTCCACAGTATGGTGCCCCAAAAGAGGAATCCGCCCGTGAGCGAGGAGAATACTATATAGAACGCGCCCTCCGCCGCGCCCGCGCTGCCCGGCGTCGGAATGACGGTGATGGCGCAGTATGCGAAGAAACTCATGCACACCGTGTCGATATAGTCGGGCGTAACGCCGCAAATGCGCAGAACGAAGTACGGGAGCGAATGAAAGGCTATCCAGCATATCGCCGATATAAGCGCCGACAACAGCAGATAGCTTTTCTTTTTGCTGACGATTTTGAGCGAAAGTGAATACTTTTCGACGCCCGCTATCGCCTTGTCTTTGGCTTTGTCAAGGTCTTTTATTATGTGCAATTTGTAGCCGATGAGGCAGAAAAATTTCGCCACCGCCCTTATGCTGCTCGGGAAGATCGAGAACACTATCACCGCCGTGGGAATGGCTGCGTAGCACACCACGCCTATATAAGCCGCGACTTTTATGAGGTTGCTTTGCACTATCGGCGTCGCCGCGACCGCGTTGTATATGAACACGCCTATCGTAAGTACGGTGAATACGAATTGGTGCAACACGAAGTCGGCTGTGGGAATGCTCGTCGAAAGTCCCACGTCGAGTTTGCGACCGAGATTGAACATCTGGAACGGTTGACCGCCCGAGCCGAACGGCGTGATATTGTCATAATATTTGCCGAGTACGGCGGTCGAAAAAGACAGCTTGCGCCTTGGCCTGCCCGTAGTGGCTTTTATCAGTAAACTTATCCTGACGGTAAGGCAAAGATAGTAGAACGCGACAAGCCCGATAAGCGCGATAAAGAAGTACCAATTCTCCCCCCAGGTGGTCAGAACGGTGCGGATATCGATATGCTCTTTGTTTCCGCCGAATTCCGTGATGAAGATAACGGCGATGACGAGAATATTAAATACAAGCAACGCGATCGACTTCAATCGGCGTTTCTTTTTGTCACCTTGATTGGAAAATTCGAGAACGGCGCAGTTGTCGCCGCCCTCTTTCTCATCTGTCCTTATCTTTTCTTCCACTTATCGTCTTTGATCGATCTCATTATCGGATCGCGTTTTCCCCCTACATTATATTATTTTGCTTCGAGATACAAGAGTATCAATTTTACGGTTTGAACGAGCGAATTTATATGCGTGCGTTCCATTCCGTGCGAGGCGTGTATGCCGGGACCTATCAACGCGCCCTTTACGTCGTGACCCGCCCTGAGCATTGCGCCCACGTCGCTGCCGTAAAACGGATATATGTCTATGACATGATCGAGTTTGGCTTGTTCGGCATAGTTACGGAGCCTTGTGACCATTTCGTAATCGTAAGGTCCGCCGCCGTCTTTTGCGCAGATGGACACGTCGTATTCGGTACAGCCGAGATCAAGCCCTATGCAGCCCATATCTACGGCAAGAAGTTCGCTCAGACCGTCGCCCATGGGCGAGCCGCCGTGTCCCACTTCTTCGTATACCGTAATGAATATCTGCGTATCGAAGCGGGGCTTTATTCCCGCCGACTTCATCTCTTTGAGCGCGGAAATTATGCACGCTACGCTTGCCTTATCGTCGAGAAAGCGCGATTTTATGAATCCGCTCGGAGTTATCACGGTCTTGGGATCGTATGCTACGATATCGCCCACCGAAATACCGAGTTTTTTGACGTCGTCGGCGGAGCGGACCTGTTCGTCCAACCTTATATACATGTTGGATTCGTTGCGTTCGCGTCCCGCGTCGGGATAGACGTGGCTGGACGGGCTCTTGCAAAGCACCGTACCCGTGTAGACCTTGCCGTCGCGCGTGTGTATACGGCAGTATTCGCCGTCGAGCGTCGGAAGTTGCGGTCCGCCTATCTTGGTGAAGTTGAGCGAACCGTCGGAGTCTATCGAGCGTATCATAAGTCCCAGCGTGTCGGTATGAGCCGCGAGCCCGACCTTTTTGCCGCTCTCTCTGCCCTTTACTTCGATGACTCCGCACCCTTTGTTGGTGATCGAAAACCCGTAGCCGAGTTTTGTCGCTTCCTGTCCGATAAATTCTATCGCCTTTTGGCAAAAACTTGACGGACTGTCTATCGCCATAAGCGATCTTACTGTTTCGGTTATGTAACTTTTATCGATATTGTCAAACATGATTATCTCCTATATTGTATTTTATTATTTGTGATCTCGTGCAAAAAAATTTATTTTCGGCGTCAAATATGCGGGCAAAGTCAAAGCGAAAAGTTTTCCTTGTATGTTTCCTTTATAACTCCGCCGCCCAAGCAGCGTTCGCCGTCGTACAAAACCGCGTACTGTCCGGGCGTTACCGCGCGTTGCCTTGCGTCGAATTTTATTGTAAAGCAGTCCTTGTCGAGCTTTACCGTTACGGGCTGTTCGCTTTGTCTGTAACGCATCTTCGCCGTGCATCTGAAAATTTGCGGCTTGTCTACCTTGCCGATGAGATTTATCGATTCGGTTTTCAGTCCATACGTCAGCAATTCCTCGCCCTCGCCGCACGAAACGACGAGCGTGTTGTCTTTCAGCCTTTTTTCGACGACGTACCAGCGATCCTGAGCCTCGCCCTTTACTCCGCCTATCCCCAAGCCGCGCCTTTGACCGAGAGTGTAGTACATAAGACCTGCGTGAGTCCCTATCTCTCTGCCCTCGGTGTCCACTATCGCGCCCGCCTTTGACGGCAGATATTGGGATAGAAATGCTCTGAATTTGCGTTCGCCGATAAAGCAAATGCCCGTTGAATCCTTTTTTGTCGAGGTGATGAGCCCGTACTTTGCCGCGAGCGCGCGCACCTCGCTCTTTACCGTATTGCCGAGCGGAAAGATGACGTTATTCAGTTGTTCGGTGCGTGTGTCGCACAAAAAGTAGGTCTGATCCTTGTTCGTGTCCTTTGCCTTTAACAATATCGGCTCGCCGCTAACGGAAGAAATATTGCAATAATGTCCCGTGGCGATCGTGTTTCCCAGCCTGAGCGCGTAATCGCGAAAGACTCCGAACTTTATCTCGCGGTTGCACAGTACGTCGGGATTTGGAGTTCTGCCTTTGGAATATTCGTCCAAAAAGTATTTAAAGACGCGTTCGCCGTATTCCTTGCTGAAATTCACGGAATAGTGCGGAATGCCGAGTTTACCGCATACCGCTTGAACGTCCGCCCAATCCTGCGCGGAAGTGCATTGACCGTCCTCTTGCTCCTCCCAATTGTGCATGAACAGCCCGATGACGTCATGACCTTGCTCTTTCAAAAGCAATGCGGCGACCGAAGAATCGACGCCACCGCTCATTCCCACAACGACCGTACTCATAGATTGGGCCTCGCATTTAACGACATGTCTGCGTAATTCTTGTTTTCCACAGCCGAAAAGTACGCGCGCATGGCTATCATGGCGGCGTTGTCGGTGCACAGTTCGAGCGGCGGAAAGACGATTTCGAAGCCGCGCTTTTCGCCCTCGACTTTCAACTTGTTTCTAAGGTATGAGTTTGCCGCGACTCCGCCCGCGAGCGCGATCGTTTTCAGCCCCGTGCGCCTTGTCGCTTCGAGCGTTGTGTCCACCAACAGATCGACCGCCTCGGTCGTGAACGACGCGCAAATATCGGGCGCGAACGGTTCCTCGCCCCTTTGTCGCAAATTGTGGATATAGTTGACGACCGCCGTTTTCAGTCCCGAGTAGCTTAGCGAAAGGTCGGGATTTACTCCTTTGTCGTGCTTGTAGAATTTTATCGTGGGGCTGCCCTGCTTTGCGAGTTTATCCACCTGAGGTCCGCCGGGATACGGCAAGCCGAGCATTCGGGCGACCTTGTCGAACGCTTCGCCTATCGCGTCGTCGCGCGTTGCGCCCAATATCTCGTGATCGTTGTAGCCGTTCACCTTGTAAATGGCGGTGTGTCCCCCGCTCGCCACGAGCGAAACGAAAGGCGGCGTAAGCGTTGTGTTAATATAGTTGGCGCAGATGTGCCCCTCTATGTGATCGACTTTGACGAGCGGAATGTCCTTGCACAATGCGAGCGCCTTTGCCGCGGAAACGCCCACGAGCAATGCGCCTATAAGTCCCGCGCCGTATGTGACGCCTATACAGTCGATATCGTCGAGCCCGAGCCCCGCATGAGTCAACGCGTCGTCTATGCAGGGAATGATGACGTCGGTATGACTGCGCGAAGCCACTTCGGGCACCACGCCGCCGTATTTGCGATGAATGTCTATTTGAGAGGCGACGATATTGGCGAGCACGCGCCTGCCTTTGACTATGGCGACCGCCGTTTCGTCGCATGAGCTCTCTATGCCCATGACGATGGGATCGCCGCCTTTAAGATTATCGAACTTGTCCTTGGTCCTTTGAATATACATAGTGTTTTTTGCCGAATGTAGTGCGAAATTTTTCTTCGCGCCCCCGAACAAGGCTAAGCCTTGCGGAGATAGTCGAAGATAAATTCGTCGATATTGCCGTTCATGACCGAAAAAACGTCGGGATCCTCGTATCCCGTGCGGTGATCCTTTACAAGCGTATAGGGCTGGAAAACGTACGAACGTATCTGACTGCCCCATTCTATCTTTTTCAGTTCGCCTTTTATTTCGGCGTTGCGTTCCGAGAGTTCGCGTTCGCGCAGCTCGGCGAGTTTGCCGATAAGCATTTTCATAGCCGTTTCGCGATTTTGTATCTGACTTCGTTCGTTCTGACAAGTAACGACTATGCCGGTCGGAATGTGCGTTATTCGCACGGCGCTGTCCGTCTTGTTGATATGCTGACCGCCCGCGCCGCCGCTTCGATATGTGTCGATACGCAGTTCCTCGGGCGCAACCTTGATAGTCATGTCGTTTTCAATTTCGGGCATGACTTCGAGGCTGGCAAAAGAAGTGTGGCGTCGAGCGTTGCTGTCGAACGGCGAAATGCGCACCAAACGATGAACGCCTTTTTCGGCTTTGAGATAGCCGTAGGCGTTGAGCCCTTTTACCATAAACGTAATGCTTTTCAGTCCCGCCTCGTCGCCGTCAAGCACGTCCAGAACTTCCACGCCGAAACCGTTTTTTTCGGCATACATCTTGTACATACGGTAAAGCATCTCCGTCCAATCCTGCGCCTCGGTGCCGCCCGCGCCTGCGTGCAAGGTGAGAATGGCGTTGTTGGCGTCGTACTCGCCTTTTAGCAACGTGGTGAGGTGGAGCGCTTCCACTTTGGCTTCGAGATCGGTCACAAGGTCGTTGAGTTCGCCCTCCAGGGAGTCGTCGTTTTCCGCCTCGATGAGCGCGACATACTCCTCGGCATCTCTTATAGCGTTACGCTTGCTTTTGAGGTCGTCGAGCCTGTCCGAGATATTTTTCGCTTCCATGTTGACGCTTTGAGCGGCTTTGAGATCCTTGAAAAAGTCGGGATCTTCCTGCATTTTCGTGAGCGCATTAAGCCGTTCGCGCAATTTATCCTCGTCGAACGCTTCCAAACAACCGTCAAACTTCTGTTTGACAGCCTTTATTCTTGCCTTTATATCGTCTAAATTTATCATTATTCCAAAAAATATAAATTATTTATTTTCTTCCTTGCGCATGCAGCAATATTTGTACTTTTTGCCGCTTCCGCACGGACACGGATCGTTGGGACGGGGCGCCTTTTCCTTGGAAACGGGTTTTGCTACCTGTCTTGTACCGTCGCTGTTGACTTTGAGGTCAACGTTCTGCTCCTGACGTTTTGTGGGCGCCTTTTCGACGTTGACGCGCATGAGATAAGCGACCGTATCCTCGCGGATATTGTTGTTCATTTCCTCAAAGAGGTCAAAGCCCTCTTTTTTGTACATGAGCACGGGATCTTTCTGACCGTAAGCCTGCAAGCCTATGTCGCGTCGCAGCCCGTCCATGATGTCGATATGGTCGGTCCACTTGGAGTCGACTATTTTCAACAAAATAATGCGTTCGACTTCTTCGAAGTCGAGCCCGAGCGCGGCGGATTCCTGTATTTTCTTGTTGTAAACGCTCATCATCTCGTTGAAGATGAGTTCTTTCAACTCCTCGATGTCGTACTTTTCGAGAATGTCCTCGGTCAAGAACTCCTCTTCTTCGGGCAGGAGTTTGCGGTGTATCTCCTTGTTGAGCGATTCGTAGTCCCAATCTCTCCAATCGAGTTTGGGATTGGTGTACTCATCGACGATCGTTTCGCATTGACCTTTCATCATGCCCACGATCGTTTCGTGGACGGATTCGCCCATAAGGATTCTGTTGCGTTCGGAATAAACGGTGTGACGTTGAACGTTCATGACGTCGTCGTATTCGAGCACCTGTTTTCGGATACGATAGTTACGGCCTTCGAGATCGCGTTGCGCGCTCTCGATCCCGCGCGTAAGCATTTTCATTTCGAGCGGCGTGTCCTCTTCGAGTTTGAACATTTCGGCAATGCGTTTGAGTTTGTCGCCGCCGAACAACCTTATCATGTCGTCCTCCATGGACAGGTAGAATTTGGTGCTGCCCTCGTCGCCCTGACGACCCGCACGACCGCGCAACTGATTGTCGATACGGCGGGATTCGTGTCTTTCGGTGCCTATTATGCGCAGACCTCCTACCGCTTTGACCTCGGCTTTTTCCTTTTCGATCTCGTCCTTGAACGAATCGAGATATTCTTTGAATATCCTGCGCGCTTCCAAAATCTCGGGATCGTCGGTCTGGAAGTACGCCGTAGCGTTGTAGATCGCCTCTTCGCTCATGCCTTGCGATCTCATGCGTTGCATAGCCATATATTCGGCATTGCCGCCGAGCAGGATATCGGTACCACGGCCCGCCATGTTGGTGGCGATAGTGACCTGACCTTTTTTGCCCGCCTGAGCGATTATCTCCGCCTCTTTGAGGTGGTTCTTTGCGTTGAGCACGTTGTGCGGGATCCTCTTTGCCGAAAGTATTTTGCTGAGTTCTTCGCTCTTTTCGACGGTGGTGGTGCCCACAAGGACGGGTTGTCCCACCTTATAGCACTCCTCGATATCCGCCATGATCGCGTTTATTTTGCCCTTTAAGGTAGAATATACGGCGTCGTTTTCGTCCACACGTTGGCTCGTTTTGTTGGGCGGAATGACCACGACGTCAAGCCCGTAAATGCCGCGGAACTCCGTTTCCTCGGTCTTGGCGGTACCCGTCATGCCGCAAAGTTTGCCGTAAAGTTTGAAATAGTTCTGGAAAGTGATCGTGGCTCTCGTGCGGTTCTCGTTCTGAATGCGAACGCCCTCTTTTGCCTCGATAGCCTGGTGAAGTCCGTCGCTGTAACGTCTGCCCACCATGACGCGGCCCGTAAATTCGTCTACTATAAGCACTTCGCCGTCCTGAACGATATAATCCGTGTCTTTTTTCATTATATAGACCGCTTTCAAGGCGTTGTTTATATAGTGATTGAGTTCGGAATTGTCCACGCTCGTGAGATCTTCGACGTTAAAGAATTTTTCGGCTTTTTCGATACCCTTTTCGGTAAGGTTGACCGCCTTTTTCTTCTTGTCTATTTCGAAATCGCCGTTGGACTCCTCGCCGTCGGCGGTGTTGCCCTCGTCGTCGATGTTGGTAGAAATTTTGAGGCTTCGGACGAACCTGTTCGCAACGGAATACATTTCGCTGCTCTTGCCGCCCGCGCCGCTTATGATGAGCGGGGTACGCGCCTCATCGATAAGGATACTGTCCACCTCGTCGATTATCGCGTAATTGAGCCCGCGCTGAACGAGAGCGGACTTGTATACCACCATGTTGTCGCGCAGATAGTCGAAACCGAGTTCGTTGTTGGTCGCGTATGTTATGTCGCAATTGTAAGCCTCGCGTTTTGCGTCGCTGTCCATGCCCGCGATAGCCACGCCCACCGTAAGACCGAGAAAGCGATGAACTTTGCCCATCCATTCCGCGTCGCGCTTTGCGAGGTAATCGTTGACGGTAACGACGTGCACGCCCTTGCCCGTGAGCGCATTGAGGTACGCGGGCAAAGTTGCGACCAAGGTCTTGCCTTCGCCCGTACGCATTTCGGCGATCCTGCCCTGATGGAGCGCGATACCGCCGAGCAACTGAACGTGGAAGTGTTTCATGCCGAGCACGCGTTTGCTTGCCTCTCGTACCACGGCGTATGCCTCGGGCAAGATATCGTCGGTCGTTTCGTAATTTTCGGTAAGTCGTTTTTTGAATTCCGCTGTTTTTGCTTTGAGCTGCTCATCGGTGAGCTTGCTCATACTCTCGTCGAGATTTTCTATTTTTGCGGCTATCGCCTCGAGTTTGTTGAGTTGTTTGCGATTGTCGCCGCCCTTGATAAAAGATATGATTCCCATGATTGCCCCTTATAAAACTTCGGTATTTTCCACTATCCTTGTTGCGACTTTGGAATAGGCTCCCATGTCGCGATCCTTATTTACGTCCGCAATGACCGTAATGCTTCCGCATTCGAAACATCTGCTGCTGCCGAATATCGCTCTTTCGACGTCGCGGTCCCCTATTGAGTCGAACCCGTATATGACAAAGACCACGTTTTTGCCGCGTTCGCTCAATCTTTTAGCTCTTTCGAGCGCGGTGCGGGCGACGCGCAAACACTCTTGCTTAGAGTAATCGAACGGAACGACGAAGAAGTTCTTGTCCGCAAACGAACGGATCTCGGGATCGAGCCCGACGAACAGCGCCACACCGCATTTAAACGAATGAGCCAATCGCTCGGCGTATTCCTTCGTCATGTTGCCTACTATGACCCTTTCGCCCATATAAAGGTCGGGGAAGAACCTTTCGGCAGGCGTTCCCAGAGTCGGCGGCTCGAACGGTCGTCTGCGCTCGATAGGTATTTCGTCGAAATTTCGGCGTTTTACGTCGGGCGTAAGACCGTCTATAAATGAGATGGCGAAGAGCGTTTTGGTCCCCGAAAGGTCGGAAACGCTGCCCTCAACGAGGTCGCCGTGTCTTATCGCCGCTTCGTTTGCGATAACGGAGGGGATAAGGATATTGCCCATTTTGTACTTTCCGTCGGCGACATCAACGACGCCGCTTGCAAATTCGCTCGCGGTGGAAAAGATGCCGTGTTTCACAAAATCGAAATTGATTTCCTTGTCAATGAAAGTTTTGGGCAGATAATCCGAGATCACTCTGTCCGTTATGCGTTTTACGAGGTTTTCTTTGCTTAGCGTAGTGGGCGATTCGATAAACATCTTTTTCGCCTCTTCTCTCAGATCGATGATGTTTCTTTGATTGTATGCCATGTAAATTTTGTCGTACAGGCGTTTGAGTTCGTCGCTGAGATTTTCATATTCCACAACACTGCGTGGTTGTTTCTTTACTCTTGACACGAGTACCTCCTTTTTGTTGCCTGCGGAACTTCGATCGTCCGACCGCAACCTGTAAAATTAGAACTTTTTCGGAATTAAATACCGTTACGCACCAATTATACCACATAATGTTAAAAAAATCAAATAAAAATTAAACCGAGTGGTTTATTTTTTATGATTATTTACAATAAAATTAAAAAAAATAATAGTTTTTTTTCGGAAAAATGACTTTACAAAAAAGCGATTATAGTATATAATAAATTTATATATATAAATATGGTTTTTAGGAGGATCCAAAGCATATGGAAAATTTATTGGCAATCGAATTTATGTCAATATTGCCGTATATAATCGTTGCGGTAATGCTCATTATCTTTGCCGTTATCGTGATAATTGCGGTAAAGAAACGCAACAAACCCACTCCGTACGTTCCCGACGAGGTGGATCGTTCGGTCGATGAGGCGGCTCGACAAAAAGCTCGTGATATTGCCCCCGAACAAGCGCCCGAACAAACCGAGGTCGAACCGACGGTCGATACGGACGAGGACGACGACGAGGAGATCACCTTTGAGGCCGAAGACGTCGATGAGGACGACGGAAAGCAGGATAACGGGGCGAAAAAAGACAATGCGCCCGATCGCAAGATAAGTTATCGTATCCTTTACGACAGGGAAACCAAAACCTGGGAGATCCGTAAGGACATGGCAAAGCGCGTTATCCGCAGAGTCAAGACCAAGAAAGAGGCGCTCGAGATCGCTCAGGAACTCAGCAAGAATCAGGATCTGAATTTGGTCGTTCATAAAAAGGACGGTAAATTCCAAAAGAAAGACAGTTGGAGCAGAAATATAAGCACAAGCGACAACGACGAGCAATAAATATCGGTCGAAAAGTCTATAATATAAGGGCGACAATAAAAAGTCGCCTTTGATGCAGGAGTCGCCTAATGGTATGGCATCAGCTTCCCAAGCTGACATTTGCGGGTTCGAGCCCCGTCTCTTGCTCCAATAGCGGCGTAGCACGATTGCTCGCCGTTTTTTTGTATATGTCCCTCGTTTTTTGTGATATGACCATGATTTTATGCGGCTACCATAATAGCAAAAAACATCCCATTTGAAACGTACTTCTTAGTGCGGACAAGTATAACAACCGCATGAGAGGCTACCCTTAGTAAGGGAGCTCTTAGGTTATCATATGAAGTGCAACAGTAGCAAAAAAAAGAGACAACGCAGAAAAACTCTGGTATAATGTTAGTACCCACAAAAACATTAAAGGAGTATCCTACGTTGTCCTACAATCATTTTACTACAAATGAAAGAAAATGTCTACAAGATTTGCTATCTCAAGGTTGCAGTTTCAGAAAAATAGCAGATTACTTAGGTAGAAGTCCATCTTCTATCAGTCGCGAAGTACGTCGCAACCGTTCCAAACAACCTCGCAACGGTATATCCGACAACCATTTCAATTACCATTTTTGGCGGGCAACCGCACTTTCCGTTATGCGAAGAAGAGCAACAACACATTATAGTTTGAAGCCTCACACCAAGGAATGGGATTACATCATATGGGGGTTGAGTCACTATTGGAGTCCCGAAGAAATAGTCAATCGATGGAGAAAAGAGAATGCGGAAAGCAGGCACTTCGGCGTATCTACAATATACCGATACATAAAGAAGAAAAAGTTCCCCAATATTAGCAGAAAGACGCATTTACGGCGAAGAGGCAAGAAAATCCAGCCGAGAGCCGTTAACTTTAATACCATAAAGCCGGACAGGATCATACCCGAATGGCCACAAGTCATAAAAGACCGCATACGGATCGGAGATTGGGAAGGAGATACGGTTCAAGGAAGCCCCGGGTGCGGAGTGATCATAACGCAAGTGGACAGAAAAAGCAAATATTTAATAGCGAAAATATGTCGCACAAAGCTAGCGGAAGATGTAAAGCAAGCGATAATAGAGATGATGCAAGGAGTGCCGGTAGAAAGCATGAGTCTTGACAACGGATCGGAATTTTCCAAGTTCAGAGAGATCGAAAAAGCTCTTGACACGACAATATATTTTGCAGAGCCACATAAGCCATGGCAAAGAGGGACGAACGAAAACACGAACGGAATAATGAGATTTTTCTTTCCCAAAGGCTGCGATTTGCTGAAAGTTACACAAGAAGAGTTGGACTACGTTGTTTCTCTTATAAATAACAGACCGAGAAAATGTTTGAGTTGGAAAACTCCCGCCGAAATTTTCTCCTCTTATTCTGTTGCACTTGCTTGACAATCTGCCGCCTGCGTCGCTACCCTCACTTATCGGCACTCTCACGCTGACCTTTTGAAAGGCTTCCCCTTTTTATAAAAGGGGAGGCTCCGCCGTAGGCGGTGGTGAGGGTGAAATAAATTAAATTAAATACTCTCCTTAGCCGAGGAGCGGAGCGACAACTCCACGGCGACCCTCATCACTCGCTATGCGGGAGCTTCCCCCGATAATCCGTTTACGTTTTCTTCTCGAAGTTTGTCCTCAGGGGAAGCCTATCAAGCGGTCAAAATTTTAACCCATCATCTTGGGTCAAAAAAGACCTCTCCCGCACGCATAAGGGCAAGGGCTTTCTTTATGATCGGCTGCACCACAACACTTCCGCTAAGGCAATTCAAGCGTCCGAACATTATTATTTAGCACTTGTATGCTGTTTTGCAACGACTTTCGCCACCTTTAAGAGAGGCGCCCCTTAGCAAGGGGAGCGGGCTGCGAAGCAGTCTAAGGGGATTGTTCGATAAAAAATTCCGCGACGTAGCGTGGAGAGAGCAATAATTTTACGAGCGGCTTGCGCCGTTTTATAAGGGTACGGGCTTATACACAATGAAAAAAGCACCTGTATGCTGTTTTGCAACACAAGTGAGCGAATAACTCGATAGCTTTTGAGCGAGAAAAGGCCTATTTTGAGCTACGAGAAAACAGCCCATAAGTGCCCGTTGCGACGTGGTGAGCGAGAAACAATCCCCTCAGTCGCCTTAAACGGCGACTGCTCCCCTTACTAAGGGGCGCCTGAAATATGGTCGCGAAATCATGTTCCTTACTAAGGAGCGCCTATTTTTGGTCGCTTCGCTCCTTTTCATAAAAATGCAAGCATTTCTACGAGCGGCTTGCGCCGTTTTATAAGGGTACGGGCTTATACACAATGAAAAAAGCACCTGTATGCTGTTTTGCAAC
>CANQFK010000012.1 GCA_947598585.1 uncultured Clostridia bacterium | reverse complement strand
GTATGATGACGTAATATTCGCGGGCGGCGGCGACATATCCCTCTTTGCGGATTGGCAGCCCATCGAATACAAAGTAAAATTCATGGTAGGCGCCAATGATATCATAGGCGAGTTGCCCGACGACATTGCGGTCGATTTCGGCGAAGATTTCACTCTTCCCGTTCCGCAAAATTCCGACAAGAGAATGATGTTCGTTGCCTGGACTTTTGAAAACGGAGATCTTACTTCCCGCGTTTGCAACGGCTCCGGCGAGAGCATTCGTCCCTGGAACCTCGACGACGTGGACGAGGACGGCTTTATCAAATTGTATCCGAGCTGGACGCAGGTGCTTGAATTTTCGCTCAACGTGGACGGCAAAGGCTATACCGTGCGCAAGGACATGTCGGGTATTCAAAAGGCAAAGACCGTCACAATTCCCGCCATGTACAAAGACCCCGATACAGGCGTCGAAGCGCCCGTCATTACGGTAGGCGACTTCTCTTTTTCCACGATAGAAACGATCAATATTCCCGACACGATACAGAACGTTTCCATAAGTTCTAACGTGTTCGAGGGTTGCGAATATCTTACTTCGATAAACATTTATCACCCCGACGACGATAATCCCGCTTTGTATCGCGGTCCCTATGTTTCTTACGAGGGCAACCTTGTCAAGAAAAACGCGATCACCGTTGCGGGACAGGGCAGCAATGTGCTCGTGTACATTCCGCGCGGTATCAGAGGAAGATACGAAGTTCCCGTCGGTATCGATTCGATCGATTACAGAGCGGGCTATGGAAGCGAATTTACCGAGCTCGTTATCCCCGCAGGCGTGAATTACATCAATGAAAGCGCATTTGCGGATTGCTTCAATCTGAGAACGATAATTTTCGAAGAAAATTCCAACAGTTCCAATCTCGAAGTCGGACTCGAAGCCTTTTCGGGTTGCACATCGCTCGATAAGGTATTCTTGCCCGCACGTTTCAGACTTGCAACTTCTATAAGTTTCAGCCAGGTATTCAATAACTGCTCTAACATTTCGGCAGTGACCGTTGCTACGGCTCATACTCTATATTCGACCGACAAAGGTATAATATATTCCAAGGATAAGCATGACCTTGTATATTGCCCCATGGCTATTTCGGGCGATTACACTATTGCGAGCGGCACAATAAATATCAGCGCCCGCGCGTTCTACAACATCGACGGTCTTACTTCCGTAACTTTGCCGGCTACCATTACTACGATAGGGGCAAGCGCATTCGAGGATTGCGACGGGCTTACCAAGGTGACGCTGAGTCGTGACCTGTTAAATATCGGCGAAAAAGCGTTTTTCGGTTGCATACACCTTAATACAGTGGATTTCGCGGACAATCAGGTATTGAAAACGATAGGCTCGTATGCGTTCGCTCCCGGCAACGACGTATCTTTTTCCAATAAGGAAATAGAGGTCGTGGGCGGAAAACTTCCCGCGAGCGTCGAAAGTATAGGTGATCATGCGTTTTATCAATGCTACACCGCGTTGACCGATCTTACTTTGCCCAAGTGCCAATCGATAGGCGAATTTGCGTTCTTCGACAATATGACTATCGAAAACGTAGTTCTCGATACGGTAAAGACGATAGGCGCGAGCGCGTTCAGCATGGATTCGCTTATCTATATGCCTCAAAATAACTACAACGAGATATCGGAGCTCAAATTGGTCGATCTCGGCGATTCGGTCACGACCATCGGAGACAATGCGTTCCAAAAATGTCAAAAAATAAAGAGGATCATTATCCCCGCTACGTTGACGACGGCAAGCACGGGTATTTTTGCGAGTAGCTCGTCCGTATATGAGATGATCAACGATTCCGAAAGACGTTTCGGAATTTCGCCCCTTTACACTCATAAGAGCACGGAAGAGAGCAAGTTGGAAACGGTAGACGGTCAATTCGTATTCTATAAGG
Organism: uncultured Clostridia bacterium; assembly: GCA_947598585.1. Taxonomy (GTDB): domain Bacteria; phylum Bacillota; class Clostridia; order Christensenellales; family Pumilibacteraceae; genus CAG-552. The sequence goes on along the minus strand of CANQFK010000012.1, from coordinate 29,940 downwards.
ACGATAGCAAAGCCGTGCTTTGCGAATATTTGGGCGGCGCGGAAGACGGTTGGCCCAAGCTCCCCGACCAATATAAAGAAACGGATTACGAGATATTCTCGAGGGCATTTGAAAACTTCAACGATATCACCAAGATCACGATAGGCAAGGGCGTAACGAAGATCGCAAGCGACGCGTTTAACGGTTGCGATATGTTGTATGAAGTTTACAACTTGTCGACTACTGTAAATGTGACGCAAAACATGATAAAGAGCGCGAGAGAAATTTATAAGAGCGCGACCGAAGAGAGCAAATTCAAGACCATAGACGGATTTATTTTCAGCGTAGACGATACAAAAAATACGGTTGAGCTCGTCGGCTATGAGGGCGACCCCGCAAAAGTCGTTTTGCCCGACTATTACGGCGAAAACACTCCGTATACCATCACCGCCAATACGTTCCTCAATAAGCACGTCGAAGATCTTACGATAGGCAAGGGCATAACGTCCATACCCGAAAACCTCTTCCATAAGAGCGGTTATAACGTTTACAACGATACGCTCAAAACGCTTACGTTCAGAGGCGAAGGTTCTACAAAGATAGGCAATAACGCGTTCAGTACTTGCCTGGCGCTCACCACCGTAGATCTCAGCGGCGTATCTTCTATCGGAGGCCATGCTTTCGAGAATTGTTCCGCTCTCACTGCCGTCATATTGCCCGAGTCGGTAAAGACGATAGGCGATTGGGCATTCAGCGGTTGCATTTCGGTGAGAGAGATCTCGTTGAACAAGACGTTGAAAAAATTGCCGAATCTGGCATTCAGCGGTGCGGCGATCACGACTTTGACGATCCCGTCCAATATAACAGAGATAGGAAACGGAGTATTTTCGAGTTGTACGCGCCTTACCAAGGTGGTCATCGAGGAAGGCGTCACGACTTTGAACAACAACGTGTTCAAAGGTTGCTCGCTCCTTACCGATATAAGCATTCCCGCTTCGGTGACTACATTCACCGAAGGCACTTTCGCAGGTTGCAATTCGCTTACCGAACTCGTTGAAACTCCGGGATATAATGCGATAGCTAAATCGATGTACGAGGGTTGCACAGGTATAGTGGACCTTGTGATCCCCGAAACCGTTACCTCGATAGGTCAAGCCGCTTTTGCAAGCTGCCCCAATCTCAGATCGTTGGTAATAACCGAAAATTGTAAGACCATACACGACCTTGCGTTCAGCAATTGCAAAAATCTTAAAGTAATATATAACCTTGCGGGCGATATCACTTTCGTACCGCTTAAGGGACAAGGTGAACCGAGAGTTCTTCCGTTAGTCACCGGTTCGGGCATAGGACAATATGCGATAGCGATATTCGATTCGCTCGAATACGAACTTAAATATAATACCGTGGACGGAGTGTTCCAATTCGCCGAGATAGGCGGCACGAATTACCTGACCGGTTATACGGGCAGCGAATCGTTCCTTGTATTGCCGTACGATTATAACGGCGAAACATACGAAGTGGCAAACTATGCCTTTTCAAACAATAAAACCATAACAAGCGTAACGTTGTCGAGAAATATAACGAGAATAGGCAATTACGCATTTGCAAGTAGCGGTTCGAACAGCAGTTCGTTGAAGAACGTGGATATCCCCAACGGCTTGCTAAGAGAGATAGGCGACCACGCGTTCGCATATCAAGGCATTGCTTCGCTCGTTATACCCAATACGACCGAGGTGATAGGCGACAGCGCGTTCAGCGGCAACAGCAACCTTATGGATCTGGTACTTGGCGAAAATCTTAAAGAGATAGGCACAAGCGCGTTCGCAAGCAACAGCAGCTTGAAGAAGCTCGTAATACCCGATAAAGTAACTACCATAAAATCGATGGCGTTCGACCATTGCACGGCTCTTTCGATGATAACTTTGGGCAGAGCCCTCAACACGATCGAATCTCTGGCGTTCAACGCATGTACCAACCTCACAGCGATAGTCAACTATTCGCAGCTTCAACTCCAAGTTGGTAGTGATGCGCACGGAGGAGTTGCGAAAAATAAAAATGTCGTCATAACCGATCATGCCGTCGATACGGAAACGATAAACGGATTCGTATTTATGGAAAATGAACAAGATGACGGAACTTATGTCGGCATACTTCAAGATTATATCGGCAATGCGATCGATCTCGAATTCCCCGAATACAAGCATCCGTACGAGATCCCCGCTAACTTCTTTAAGGGCAACACCACGATAAGATCGGTCACCATGTCCGATTCCGTAACGGCAGTCGGAGCCGACGCATTCAGAGAGTGCACAAAGCTCGAAACGGTCGTTATAGGCAACAATGTATTGTCGATCGGCAGCAACGCGTTCCGTGAGAGCGAACTGTTGTATAAGCTGGATCTCGGCACGGGCGTTGTAACTATCGGCTCATACGCGTTCCAGGATACGGCGCTCAACTCGCTCGTAATACCCGACAGCACGGTGACCATAGAACAAAATGCTTTTGGTAACCTTACTTCGTTAAGGACCGTTGTCATAGGCGACGGCGTGGAGACAATAGGCAACTATTGCTTCAAAGACGCAACTTCCTTGCAGTGGATAGTTATCGGAGCGAAAGTAAAGACTATCGGAACGCAGGCTATGAACAACAGCCCCGAACTCAGCGGCTACTATGTACACTGCTCCGAGGCAGAATGGCAGAAGAAATTGAGGGGATACGTTGACGAGGAAGGCAAGCGCAATGATAACGGTATCGACGTCGGCAGCACCGGTGCCAACGGTACATTCACCGCTAAGATCCCGTTCTACTTCTATTCCGACGATAACGCAAGCGGTTGCTGGCGCTATGTAAACGACGTACCCACTTTGTGGTAAATATCCGCTTTTGGATAAAAAGACTAAGACCCGCAGGAGAGATCCCGCGGGTCTTTTGCGTCCCCGACAAACCGTTTTTCTTTCTTTCGTAACAACATTCTCCCAAAAAGCATACATTATATAATCAAAAAGGAGAGAATGAAATGAATCCATTCAACGAAAAAGGAAAACCGCTACATAGTCAATTTCAGAATTGGCGATCGCTTTATCCGCACGCATACGACAAATGCGAAACGGATCCCTACACAAAGGCCCGTATCATACTCATGAACGGAACGGAATTCGAAGCCAATTGGTTTTCGCATCAGTTTTCGAGGCACGTTTGCGACGCCGATCTCAGGCGCGAACTTGCCCTTGTGCGCGCCGTCGAAAAGCAACAACAGCAAAAGATCTCGCTGTTGAAGCCGTGCAACGAGAGCGCGCTCGAACACACTATCTCTTACGAACAGCTGGCAGTCGACCTTACTTCCGAACTTGCGCGCCGCGAAAGCGATTGCTATGTAAAAAAAGCGCTCGACTTTGCGCTTTTGGAAGATTTCGACCACCTTTACCGATATTCCGATCTGCTCCAAATGCAGCAGGGCATAGCCGCCGAACGGATCGTGGGCAGATACACCGAGATCATGCCGGGCAGACCTACCGTTTCGCACCACCGCTTTCCCATGGACAACGTGCGCAGGTGCGTAAATTCCAAGACCGCCGACAAACAAACCGTGCTTTCCGCCATGATCATCACTGCCGCCGAGCAGCAGACCATGAATTACTATATGAATATCGCTGATCTCGCCGAATCCGACATCGCGCGCAGATTGTACGAGGAGATCGCGCTCGTGGAGGAGGAACACGTCACTCAGTACGAAGATCTGATGGACGCAAACGCTTCTTGGGCGGAAATGTTGCTTTGGCACGAGTACAACGAGTGCTATTTGTATTGGTCCTGCCTCGTCACCGAATCCGACGAGTACGTCAAAGCTATTTGGGACGAAAACCTCGCCATGGAGATAGAACACCTGCATAAGGCAGCGGACATACTCAAAAAGTACGAGAACAAGGAGTGGCAAGAGGTCATACCCGACGGAAAATTCCCGCCGCCCATCGCTCTGCACGAGAATATCGGCTATGTGCGCGAAATACTTGGTTCCACCGTTCAGTTCACATCGGTGGGCGAGGACTATTGCAACGTCGATGTTCTGCCGCCCGACGCCAACTTCTTTGTCTATCAAAGAAACGTTGATCCCACGGTGGCAATGGTTCCGTCACATAACGTTATCGATATGTATATCCGCCGATACGGTAAGGACTATCGGTACGAAGTCGCGCCTTCGCCCGTCGTGGAATTGCGCAATCGTTGCCAGGATAATACTTCGGTCGGACGCGTTCCCGCCGCCGCTCAAAGCAGCGGATTTAAATGCAACGATCAGTAGGATACACACCCTCTCTATAATGAGAGGGCTTTCTTTGAACTAAGGAAAGTTTACAAAGTTTTCGACCGCTCGATAGGCGCCCCTTAGCAAGGGGAGCGGGCTGCGAAGCAGTCTGAGGGGATTGTTTGCCCTTGTGCAATAATGCACCTTCACCACCGCCTCACGGCGGAGCCTCTTCCTCGGAGAGGACGAGGCCTATCTTAAAGGTGACCCTCACCACCGCGTTGCGGAGCCTCCCCCCGATAATAACTGTACTTTTCAATCTTGCTTTTACGCGGGGGAGGCCTTTCTTTTCGACCTAAGGGTACTTTTACAAAGTTTTCGACCTTTTACAATCCCCTCAGTCACCTGACGGTTCCTCCCCTTACTAAGTGGCGCCTAATTTTGGTCGCTTCGCTCCGTTGTCTATGAGGGGATCGTACCCACCCTGTCGGCAATACAAAAGCGAAAAGAAGTGAATCGATTTTCTCTATTGATCTCATCGCGACGGGAGAATAGGCGCGTTTCAAGCACGAAAAAAGCCGCTTTTCGGCTCAATTCATAAAAATTTCCGAAAATTAAAATCGAGGCGATATACGAGCAAAATGCGCAAAAATTTGCTTCAAAAGCGAATATATCTGCTAAAAATTACCGTTTTCGCCTGTCTGTGCTAAAAATTTATCGTATAAAACTTAAAAAAATCAAATAAAATAATATAGATCGGAGCCGCAAATCCATTGACATAGCTTTTTGCCTATGTTAAAATTAACTTGATTTTACATTTGATGCTTTTGCCAAAAAGCATTAAAGGAGGAGTAAAAAATGAAAAAAATATTGGCGATAGTGCTTTCTGTCATAATGGCGCTTTCGTTGGGAGTTTTGGCTATCGGCTGCGACGATCAGAACGATCCGAACAAGAAGGACCCCAATCCCGATCCCAAGCCCAATGAAAACGCGGTCACTTTATCGAGCGCAATGAGCAAATTCGATTTCGAGAAAGGCATTACGCTCTCTGTCAGTGCAAACGGAGTCGTATACGGAGAGGACTTCGAAACAGGCGAAACGACTGAAACGGCTCTCTCTATAAGCGATACATCGAAGATAGGCATCAAAGACGGCGTCTTTATGATGGATAACGAATTGGATCTTTCTCTCGGCGAATTACTTTCGCTCAGCCCCCGTATTTATCTCAGAGGCGGCAAAAGCTATATAGGCGTATTGACGGGAGAACAAACGATCGCGGACGTCGTATTCAAGGACAGCGACGCGAGCGAAAACGGTCAGGACGTAAACTCCATGATCGTTGACATGTTGCCCCAACTGTTCCAAAACAACGGCTCGGCAGGCAACGGATTGATAAACGATAAACTCGTATTCGACAAGGTCGGCGACGGCTACAAAGCCGAGATAGATCTTCTCGCAACCGCAAAGGAACTCGTTGAAAAGTTCAAGGGGATCGTAGACGAACTTTCCGTCGATATGACCGTAGGCAAGATCTACGAAAAGTTGGGCGGCGACGAATTTGCCGACAACCTCTTCGGCGACGAAACGGGCAAAAAATTATACGAGGACTTTGTCGATGAGTTCAAAAAGATGCCGATAGGCGATCTTCCCGGCGTTACTTTGCCCGAACTTCCCGAAACGGTAGAAGACCTCATTAAGATGCTCAACGACACGTTGCACACCGATCTTCCCGCTATCGGCGACAAAAAGGCTGCCGATTACTTCAAAGAGGCAATAAAGAAGTACGAAAACAAGACCGTATTCGACGTGGTAAATGACGTTACGGGCGCCGAATATACCGACGAGCAGATAGAGGCTGCAAAAGAAGAGCTCAAAGAGAGCATCGCCGAATTGAAAACGCAGATAAACGAATATTTGCCCAAGATCACATCTAAACTCGAAAGCAACAAGTTGGTTTTGAATTTCGAGGCAAACAGCGACGGCGCTCTCACTGTCTTAAAGGCGGATATAACGATCGACCAGGAGATCTACCAAGGGATCATGGCCGCTATCATGGGCGGATTGATGACTGCCGACGAGCAGATCGATGACGCGAACGAACAACCTGCTCCCGCGGCTACGTTGAGTCTGACCGTTCAATTCGGTTATACCGCCGAAAACTTCGTTGACGTTTCCACGCTCAAAACGGCAAGCAACATTACGGCTCCCTTTATCGGACAATTCAAGTTCGTTAGCCTTACCGAAACGATCGAAGCCCTTGCCGACGAGGAGGGCGATGAACAGGACGCCGAAGACGCCGTAACCATCAATACTTACGCTATCGGCGACACGTTCAACGAGCAGGCTCTTACAGCCGAGAGCTTCGGACTTACGATCAATAAGGACGGCACCTATGAGTTTACTTCCGTCCTGGGAGAAAACTTTACCGATTACGGCACCTGGTTCATGGATGGTGAAGGTCTGTTCATTATGTCCGATGACTTTTTCGCGGCTTATACTTTGGATTATTTCTCGATAGACGAGGACGGCAATTATGTGCTCGAACTTTCCGAAGATTCTCCTGTCGATGTAAGCAGCCGCAGCTACGTTATCATCTTGGAAAAGATCTAAACGAATATTAAAACCGAAATAAAATTCGACTATCAAGCGGTGTTCATTGCCGCTTGATTTTTTTATTGTCTTAAATTTTTGTTTTTTTGCGTCCTTTTACAAAAAAAGGTATTTTACCTGTTGAAATTTAAGGTCGGATATGATAAAATATCTTTTATGACAAACGTGCTTCTCGACGCATTGCTCGACGCTGTCAAGATCTTGCCCTTTCTTATTTTGGCATATGTTCTTATCGAAGTCATCGAACACACCGCGTCGTCCAAAATCTCGACAAAGCTGCTCAAAGGGAAATTGAGCCCGCTTATAGGCGCGGGAGTGGGTATAATTCCGCAATGCGGTTTCAGCGTTGTGGCAACAAAACTCTACACGAGCCGCGCCATAGCCATGGGAACGCTGCTTGCCGTTTATATTTCCACTTCCGACGAGGCGGTGGCTGTGCTCATAAGCGATTTTTCCGCCCTTAACAAGCTGTGGCCTTTGCTGCTCATAAAGGCGGTGTACGCCGTCATTGTGGGCTACGTTTTCAATTTTCTTATGCGAAAGCGCGAACTCAAAGAGGTGGGCGAACATGTGAGCACGCTCGGCTGTCACGATCATGTGGTGGGCGTGGACGAACATTGCGGCCATTGTCACGAGCATGAACACGAAAGCAAAGAAGAAAAGGATATGTATCGCAAAAACGCGATAAAGCGATTCGTTTTGCACCCGCTCATGCACGCGTTCACCACCTTTATTTATGTTTTTGTCGTCGACCTTGTAATAGGCACGATGATCTTTTTTATAGGCGAACAGGCGCTGAGCGACTTTATGGGCAGGATAAGCTATTTGCAGCCGCTTCTTTCCGCTCTTGTCGGGCTCATTCCCAATTGCGCGGCGAGCGTGGTGATAGCGAGAATGTACGCGCTCGGTACTCTCAGTCTGGGCGGCGCGTTGAGCGGCTTGTGCGTTTCCGCAGGCATAGGCGTAGCCGTGCTCATCAAGGAAAATAAGCCCGTAAAGGACACAGCCGTCGTCATAGGATCGCTTTTTGCGCTCAGCGTTGCGCTCGGCATTATAGTGACCGCCGTTTGCGCTTTTATCGGTTGACAATTTATCGGATATGATATAAAATATAGACGAGGTAAGATCATGGCTTCGCTTTATCGCAAATTCAGACCCGACGTTTTTTCGTCGGTGATAGGACAGGAACACGTTACAAAGACGCTCATCAATCAGATCGAAACGGGCAGGATAGGTCATGCCTATTTGTTTACGGGCAGCCGCGGAGTGGGCAAAACGACTTGCGCACGCATCTTCGCCCGCGCCATAAATTGTCTGTCGCCCGTGGACGGCTCTCCTTGCGGGAAATGCGAGGTCTGCAAGGCGCTCGCGTCCCCCAATATGGATATTCTCGAAATAGACGCGGCAAGCAACAACGGAGTGGACGACGCCCGCGAGATCCGCGAAAAGGTCAATTATCCGCCCGTAAACGGCAAATATAAAATTTATATTATCGATGAAGTGCACATGCTTACGGGCAGCGCGTTCAACGCTCTACTGAAAACGCTCGAAGAACCGCCCGCCCATGCCGTGTTCATTCTCGCCACGACCGAGGCGCACAAACTCCCCGCGACCATTTTGTCAAGGTGTATGCGCTTCGATTTCAGGCTTGTTTCGGTGGACGAGATATCCGATCTCATTTGCAAAGTGTACGACAAGGAGGGAAAGACGTACGATACGGACGCCGTTCGCTATATCGCGTCGGCTGCCGAGGGCTCGGTGCGTGACGCGCTGTCCATTGCGGATATGTGTATGTCCCTTTCAAACGGAAAACTCACCTATGAGCAGGCGCTCGGAGCATTGGGCGGAGTGGACAGGACCAAGATCCGCGAATTGTTTACCGCCATATCTTCTTCCGACGTCGGCGAATGTTTCCGCTGCGTCGACGACCTTGCCGTAAGCGGCAAAAGCATGGGGCTTATCGCCAAGGAACTCACCTATTATGCGCGCGATCTTCTTTTAGTAAAGGTTTCGCCCAAACTTCTGACGGAAACGGAAGAGCATATCGCCATGATGCGCGAGGACGCCGAAAGATCGTCCGTGGACTTCCTTTCGACGATGATAACGCTGTTTTCCTCGCTGGACGCCGAACTCAGATATTCGGTCAGTCCGCGCATCGTGCTCGAAGCGGGCTGTCTGCGCGCCTGCAAACTTGCCGTGACCGACATTTCCGCGCTCGAAGAGAGAATATCGAGGTTGGAGCGACTTGCGCAAGGCGGCGCTTTATCGGCTCCGAGCGAGCCTGCCCGCAGCGTTCCGCCCGCCGACGTAAAGATGAGCCCGCAAATGGTTTGGGGCAAGGTGATAAGCTATTTTCGATTGAACGAATCGGCGAGGTTGCAAACGCTTGTGGGCAATCACACCGACTTCGAGGTGAAAAACGGGGAATTTATAGTCTGGTGCGGCGACGACTATCTCGACTTCAACGACAAGGCTGTGCTCGACGCGCTCGATCGTGCGTTCGCGCTCAACGGCATAGGGTACAAGATAAGGATAGATAAGCGTGTCGAACGCGACAAGGACAAGGAACTCGAACGTCTCAGAGCCATGGTGGGCAAGGACGTAAAAATAAACGTGATAAAGTAAAATCATTCGGAGGATATCATATATGGCTAAATACGGCGGCGGCTACGGCGGTGGCGGCATGAATATGCAAGCTATGATGAAGCAAGCGCAAAAACTTCAAGAACAAATGGCGGCGGCACAAGCCGAACTCGAAGACACCGAACTTACGGGCGAAGCGGGCGGCGGTCTTGTTACCGTGACTATCGACGGCAAAAAAAGACTTCAAAGGCTGACGATCAAGCCCGAAGCGGTGGATCTCGACGATCTCGAAATGCTCGAAGATCTTATCCTCGCGGCTTACAACGAGGCGTTTGTGGCGGCGGAGGACCTCGAAAAGGAACTTATGCCCGCGGGCATCAACGGATTGATGTAAGATGAAACAGCCCGACAGCATTGTAAAACTCATAAATAAATTTTCTTCGTTGCCCGGCGTGGGCTTAAAGACGGCGCAGAGATTCGCCTATTCCGTCATAGACATGAGCGACGCGGAAGTCATGGACTTTTGCGAGGCGATGCAGGCGGTAAAGACCAATGTGCGCCTGTGCAAGGAGTGCGGGAACTTCACCGAAAACGAGATATGCGACATATGCAAAAGCCGCGACAAGTCGGTAATATGCGTCGTTTCCTACCCCAAGGACGTGTTGGCGCTCGATAAGGGCGGCTCGTATAAGGGCGTGTATCACGTTTTGCACGGCACGCTCAGCCCGCTCGACGGGCGCGGCCCCGAGCAACTCAATATAAAGAGTTTGCTATCTCGGCTCGACGGCGTGAGCGAAGTCATCATGGCTACCAATCCCGACGTGGAGGGCGAGGCGACGGCAATGTACCTCGCAAGGCTTATTAAGCCGCTCGGCATAAAGGTCACTCGGCTCGCTCAGGGCATAAGCATAGGAAGCGACATAGAATATGCCGACGAGATAACGCTCGAAAGGGCGCTGGGCGGAAGAACGGAGATCTGACGCCGCGAAATGCCGCTATGGCGAAAAAATCATAAAAGGAGAAGAGTATGTTTATTACCGACGATATAAAATATATAGGCGTAAACGATCACGAAATAGATCTTTTCGAGGGACAGTATGTCGTTCCCAACGGAATGTCTTACAATTCATACTGCATAATGGACAAAAAGACGGCTATAATGGACACGGTGGACGCGCGCTTTACTCATGAGTGGCTGGACAATATCCAGAACGTTCTATGCGGCCGCAAGCCCGACTATCTTATAGTTCAGCATATGGAACCCGACCATTCCGCCAATATCCACAACTTTATGAAGATATACAAGGACGCGACCATTGTTTCCTCGGCAAAGGCTTTCGCCATGATGAAGAACTTTTTCGGAACGGAATTCGAGGACAGGCGCATTGTAGTGGGCGAGGGGGATACGCTTTCGCTCGGCAAACACGAACTTACGTTTGTTACCGCGCCCATGGTCCACTGGCCGGAAGTCATGGTCACATACGACGGATATGACAAGGCGCTGTTTTCGGCGGACGGGTTCGGAAAATTCGGCGCGCTCGACGTAAATGAGGAATGGACGGACGAGGCTCGCCGTTACTATATCGGCATTGTGGGCAAGTACGGCGCGCAGGTGCAGAACCTTTTGAAGAAAGCGGCGTCGCTCGACATACAGAGGATATGTCCTCTTCACGGCCCTATACTCACAGACGATCTCGCATATTATATCAAATTGTACGACATATGGTCGTCTTACGGCGTCGAGTCGGACGGGATAGTCATCGCGTACACTTCGGTTTACGGCAATACAAAAAAAGCGGTCGAATTGCTTAGCGACAAGTTGAAAGCCAAGGGCGCTCCCAAGGTCGTGGTCCACGACCTCGCGAGGTGCGATATGGCAAAAGCGGTGGAGGACGCGTTCAGATACGGCAGGATAGTGCTTGCCACAACGACGTATAACGCCGAGATCTATCCTTTTATGCGCGACTTCATCGATCGCCTTACCGAACGCAATTTTCAGGGTCGCACCGTGGCGTTTATGGAAAACGGAAGTTGGGCGCCTCTTGCGGCAAAGATCATGAAGCAAATGCTCGAAGGCTGCAAAAATCTCAATTTCGCTCAGACTACCGTGCACATAAAGTCCGCGCTTTCGGACGAAAGCAAGGGACAGATCGAAGAATTGAGCAACGAACTCTGCTTCGATTATCTCGCTCAGCACGACGAAACAGCGAACAAGAACGATATGGGCGCGCTCAAAAATATCGGCTACGGTCTTTATGTAGTGACCTCTAACGACGGCAAGCGCGACAACGGGCTTATCGTCAATACCGTGGCGCAACTCACCAGCTCGCCGAACCGCATAGCCGTTTCCATAAACAAGGAAAACTATTCGCACCACGTCATAAAGCAGACGGGAATAATGAATCTCAACTGTCTTTCGGTGGACGCGCCGTTCTCGGTATTCGAGCAGTTCGGATTTGCGAGCGGCAGAAACGTCGATAAATTCGAGGGATCCGCTCCGCTCAAATCGGACAACGGACTTGCGTTTTTGCCGAGATATATAAATTCTTTCATGTCGCTCAAAGTCGAGCAATATATCGACCTCGGCACTCACGGCATGTTTATATGCAGCGTGACGGAGGCGCGCGTATTATCCAACTCGGAGTCCATGACTTACGCTTACTATCACAAAAACGTTAAGCCGGCGCCAAAGACCGAGGGCAAAAAGGGCTTTGTATGCAAGGTGTGCGGCTACGTTTACGAGGGCGACGAACTTCCCGACGACTTTATATGCCCGCTGTGCAAGCACGGAGCCGCCGACTTCGAGCCGATAAAATAGGATATGTGTATGAAAAATGTTGCCGACGCGCTCGATTATCTTGATAAGGACTATCTTGTAAACGCGTCCATTATCGAACCTATAAAAAACGGCACGGTGGATATCCTATATGCTTCGAATGAATGCGCCTATGTAAAGGACAAACTTACCGATGTATTCATGCTCGCGACCGAGGATCTCGAACTCGCCGACAGCCTGCTGAAAGGCTTTGACATGAAATGCGCGTTGGTAGTCCATAACGACTCGCTATGCGCTTATGCGATAAAGAAATTCGGTTTCGATTCGAACGTTCCGTGCTATCAGGCTGTCTATCGCGGACGGAAATTCGAGGAGCCCGTGAGCGACATAACCGTGCGACTTATGCGCGAGAGCGAGGCAAAGGACGCCGCAGCCATGTACCGATTCGACGAAGCGGAGGCATTGAGGCACATACGGCGCGGGCTTGTATACGGGGCATACGGCGGCGGCGAAACGGTAGGCATGATAGGCATGCATATGCAGGGCAGTATGGGGCTGTTGGAAGTGAAAAACGAATACAGGCGCAAGGGCTATGCCCAAGTTATGGAAAAGTTCCTCATAAACTCTCTGCTCGACAAAGGACTCGTGCCTTATTGCCAGATTGTGGACGACAACACGGCATCGCTGTCTTTGCAGCGCAAACTCGGGCTTGATATAAGCGACGGCAAACTGTATTGGCTCCATAAAAAACAATAACAAAAAAGGGTTTAAAGCAACCCTTTTTTTGTATACAAAAGCAATTATCGCGCATACTGAAAATATGATATGCAGTAAATGCGGAAAAGAATTCGATATAAAAGACGCCCTATATTGCGACAAATGCAAAACCCACTATTGCAAACGATGCAATAGCGGAAAATGCGAAATTTGTTACGAAGATCTCAAATATTACAGCTGATCGAGCCGTTATATTTTATTCTGATTTCTCTTCCGATGCAGCTGCGAGCGCTTTGCGATATTCGTCTATTATCAATTTGCTGAGCATCTCGCGCGTTTCGGTGTTCAACGGATGAACTATATCTTTATACTCGCCTGTCGGCGTCTTTTTGTTCGGCATGGCGATAAAGCAATCGTTATCGCTTTCTATCACTTTGATATCGTGAACAACAAAGCAGTTGTCTATCGTTATAGTGGCAACCGCCTTTAATTTTACGTCGTCCTTTTTCAAGAGTCTGATTCGTATTTCGGTAATGTTCATAAAGCTAACCCCTTCTTTTAATGAGTTTATTATAACATAACCAACACCTAATGTCAACAATTTTCTACATATATATTAAATTTTTATCGCGAACCTTTTTTCTCTTTAACTCATATTATGTGGTTATGAGAATACATTTTATAGGCATAAAGGGAATAAGCATGGAATTTCTTGCTCGGCTATGCGAGCGTTTCGGCATGGAAGTGAGCGGATCGGATATCAAAAGCGGCGGACACAAAGCCTCGAATGTGCACGGAGCAGACGCCGTCGTTTATTCGTACGCGATAGGCGAAAACAATCCCGAATTTGCGGAGGCGAAAAGGCTTGGGATCCCCATTCTTTCGCGCGCCGAATTGCTCGGCAAGTTGTCGCATAAGTATGACAAGGTGATTGCAATAAGCGGCACGCACGGCAAGACGACGACTACGGGCATGTTTATGAGCGCAATGAGCGATCTCGATCCGACCGTTCACATAGGCGGCACGATAAAGGGGAAGTTAGGCAACATAGGCAGTCGAAAGCTGTTTATAACGGAGGCATGCGAATATTGCGAGAGTTTTCTTTCGCTCGGTCCCGACGCGGGCGTTGTGCTCAACGTCGAACTCGACCATGCCGATTATTACAAGACATATGCCAATTTTTACGACGCGTTTGAAAAGTTCGCGGGCAGATGCAAGGTCGCTTTCGTTTGCGGCGACAACGAGGCAAAGACGCTACGGGGGAGCGAAAAGACTTTCACTTTCGGCACGGGCGAAAACTGCGATTATTGCGCGCGCATAACGGGCAACGCGGGCGGATTTTATTCCTTTACGCCATATTTCAGGGGAGAGAGGCTCGATGACGTCACGCTCAACGTTCGCGGCGCGCACAACGTGACCAACGCCATGGCGGTCGTAGCTTACTGTCATTTCGCGGGTTTGCCGTACGGCGGCATAAGCGATTTTTCGGGCGTGGACAGACGCAACGAAACGCTGTGCGTACATGGCGGCGTGGAATATATAAGCGATTACGCGCACCACCCGCACGAGATACAATGCACGCTCGAAATGCTCAAACAGGTTTATAAGCGCGTACTGACCGTTTTCGAACCGCATACATATTCGCGCACGCAGGCTTTTTACAAGGAATTTGCCGCCGCGCTTTCGTTGAGCGACGAAGTTATACTTTTGCCCGTCTATGCCGCGCGCGAAACGCCTATCGCGGGAGTGGATCGACTCATCGCAAAGGAGGGCGGATTCAAGCTGTCGGAGTCTTATGATAGTGCCGCCGAAACGATAGATAAGATCGCAAAGGATTTCGACGCGGTCGTGTTTATGGGGGCGGGTAGCGTGGACGACTTCGGGCGTATGTACATAAAAAAGTTCCGTAAATAAGTACAATATAGGATCTGATCGTGCCGAAGTATATCGATGAGCGACGAAAAGGGGCTCGATCTTAGCAGTCCTGCAAAGTTTGAGCCGTCTTTTTGTCAAAAAGTCCTATCGTTACTTGACATTTCACGGATTTATATAGTAAAATGTTTACAGTTTATAATTTGGGAGAAGATCATGATAAAAATACTTACCGATTCGTCTTGTGTTATCTCTCCGGAAGACGCCGAAAAGATCGGAGTCGACGTTATCCCGCTCGGGATAACTTTCGGCAATGAAGCGTACAAGGACGGTGTGGACATCACCACACGGGAATTTTATGACAAATTGCTCGAAGGCAAAAATTATCCGCATACGTCGCAGCCGTCCCCGCAGGAACTCGAAGACAGGTTCCGCCAAGCCAAGCAAGAGGGGACGACTTTGCTTTTTTTGCCCCTTTCTTCCAAAATATCGGGCACATATGAATGCGCATTGCATATAAAGGAGCAGGGCGGATACGATAACGTGTACGTTTACGACACGCTTTGCACTACCATAATGCTCGAACTTCTCGTTCGCGAGGCGGCGAAGCGCACATACTTGCCGATAGACCAATTGATAGATTATGTGGACAAGCTGCGCAAACGCGCAAAGTTGTTTGCGGGCATAGACACGCTCGAATATCTCGCCAAGGGCGGCAGACTGAACACCGCGACGGCGGCGATAGGTTCGCTTTTGAAAGTCAAACCGCTTATAATAATAAGTTCGCAGGGGACGATAGACGTTATAGGGAAAAAGTTGGGCGCGAAAATGGGCATAAAAGCCGTCGCCGAAATGCTCGACCTGAGCAAAGTCGATCCCGAATACGGCGTGAGATTTTTGTACAGCTACGATCCGCAAAACAGCAAGGAACTCATAGAGCGTATAGGGCTCAAAGAGGACGAAGTAGTCGAACTTACCGATCTCGGACCTATCGTGGGGACTCATATAGGTCCCAACGCTTACGGCTATGTATACGTCGAAAAGGAATAAACGGATTTTTCGCATCATAATTTAAAGGAGAAATTATGGATCTATTTAAAAAGTGTAATAATAACGAGCTTGTGACCCAAGCGAAAAATATGGGGATATATCCCTATTTCCATTGCCTCGAATCCAAACAGGGCCCCGAGGTCATCATGGAAGGCAAGCGAAAGATCATGCTCGGCTCCAACAATTATTTGGGGCTCACCACTCACCCCGAGGTCATGGAAGCCGCGATAAAGGCGGTCGAAAAGTACGGCACGGGCTGCTCGGGATCGCGATTTCTCAACGGAACGCTCGATCTTCATTTGCAACTCGAAAAGCAACTTGCCGAATTTTTGGGCGTTGAGGACGTAATGACTTTTTCGACGGGATTTCAGTCCAATCTCGGCATAATTTCCACTATCGTGGGCAGACACGACTATATCCTTTGCGATCGCGAAAACCATGCGAGCATTTACGACGGTTGCATGCTTTCGGGCGCGAAGTTTTTGAGATACAAACACAACGACATGAACGACCTCGAAAGGTTGCTTGCCACGGTGCCCGAAACGTCGGGCGCGCTTATCGTCACCGACGGCATATTTTCGATGAGCGGCGACATATGCAATTTGCCCGAACTCGTAAGGCTGAAAAATAAGTACGGCGCGCGTCTTATGTTGGACGACGCTCATTCGCTCGGCGTTATAGGCAAGGGCGGACGAGGCACGGCAAGCCATTTCGGGCTCGAAAAGGACGTGGATATCATAATGGGTACGTTTTCCAAGTCGTTGGCGTCGCTGGGCGGTTTTATGGCATCGAGCCATTTGGTGGGCGAATACGTCCGCCATGCGTCAAGACCGTTCATCTTCTCGGCGTCCATGACTCCGTCGTCGGTCGCGGCGGCAATGGCTGCGCTCCATGTGCTCGAAAAAGAGCCTCAGCGCGTGGACAGGCTGCATGATCTCGGCAATTATCTGCGCAACGCGCTCAAAACACGCGGCATAAAGATAAAGGAAAGCGATACGCCCATCGTTCCCGTATACACTTACGAACTTTTGGATACGCTTTATTACGACAAAAAGCTCTTTAACGAGGGCGTGTACGTCAATCCCGTTTTGCCGCCCGCAACGCCCGACAAGGAGTGCCTGTTGAGGCTCAGCCTTATGGCAACTCACACCGAAGCGTTGATCGACGAGGCCGCGGACATAATAAAGAAAGTTTTCGACGGCGGAGCGCGTTTATGAGTAAAGATAACGAAAAAAAGATCGCCATTGTCACAGGTTCTTCGAGCGGCATAGGCAGATGCGAAAAAGCGAGGCTGGAAGAGGCGGGATACAAGGTTTATAATTTCAGCAGACACAACGTCGAAAACGGCACGAATTTCGTCGAAGTGGACGTCACCGATCGCGAGGCGGTCTTTTCCGCAGTAAATAAGTTGGTGGAAAAAGAGGGCAAGATAGACTTGCTCGTGAACAATGCGGGCTTCGGCATTGCGGGCGCGATAGAAACAACGCCCGAGGACCTTGCGAAAAAGCAATTGGAAGTCAATTTCTGGGGCGCGGTCAACTGTACGCAGGCGGTCTTGCCGCATATGCGCGAACGTCATAGCGGCAGGATAATCAACACGTCGTCGGTCGCGGCGGTGTTTTCTATACCGTTCCAATCCTTTTATTCATGCTCCAAGGCTGCCATAAACGCCTTTACGTCGGCGCTCAGGAACGAGGTCGGAGCTTTCGGCATTACCGCGTGCGCCATTATGCCCGGCGATATCAAGACGGGCTTTACCGAAAACCGAATAAAGACGGCGGAAACGAAAGCCTATTCAAATCAGGATAACAGCATCAAGGTGATGGAAAAAGACGAGATAAACGGAATGAGCCCCGACGTCGTGGCGCGCCTCGTAAAAAAACTTGCGCAAAAGAAGCACGTCGCTCCGCTGTATACGGTGGGAGCCAAGTATAAATTGCTCGTGTTCGCGTCGCGCTTGTTCTCCAACAATTTCTGCAACAAAATAGTCGGCGGAATGTATGTAAAATAGCACATGGGGGTAAAAAATTTGAAGATATCGGTATTGGGTTGCGGTAGGTGGGGTTCGTTTCTCGCCTGGTACAACAATTATATAGGCCATGATGTCGTGAGTTTCGGGCGCGAAGATTCGCCGAGTTACAAGATATTGAAAGAAACGGGCAGGAACGAATGGGTCACGCTCGATAAAAACATAGAACTTTCGTGCGATCTCGGTTATTCGGTAGAGCGCGCGAACATTATAATTATTTCCATAAATTCGCAAGGACTGAGAGAATTTTTCAAGCAGATCACCCGCTTCGATTATAAGGATAAGATCTTCGTGCTTTGCATGAAAGGGATCGAAAACGTCACGGGCAAACGCTTGACGGAAGTCGCGATGGAGTCGGGCGTGGACAAAAACAAACTTGCCGTTTGGGTGGGTCCCGGACACATTCAGGAGTTCACCAAGGGCAGACCGAGTTGCATGGTCATGGACGCTTACGATCACGACCTTATCGACTATCTTATAGGGATATTCAGGAGCGATCTTATTCGCTTTTATCACGGCAACGATATTATCGGCACCGAGATCGGCGCGGCAACAAAGAACATTATGGGCATAATCGCGGGCGCGCTCGACGGGCTCGATCTTTCCACCATGAAAGGTCCGCTTATGGCGCGCGGCAGCCGTGAGATAGCGCGCCTTATAAAGGCGCTCGGCGGCAACGAACTTTCCGCATACGGGCTTTGTCATCTCGGCGATTACGAGGCGACGCTCTTTTCGGAACACAGCCACAATCGCAAATGGGGCGAAATGTTTGTAAAGGGCGAGCATTTCGGCAAACTTGCCGAGGGCGTTATGACGGCAAGAGCCGTGTCCGCGCTCGCAAAAAAAGCGGGAGTGAGCGTGCCTCTTACCGACGCGGTAAACAGCTTGATCGACGGCGTTCCTCCCGAAAAATTGCTCGAAGATCTGTTCGACAGGGAACTTACTCACGAATTCAAATAGGCGAAAGATCGGCGCAAAACGAAAAATCAAAAGAACCGAGGATCTTATGGATCGTTTCGGTTCTTTTTTGTTGAGGAAATGCAGTTCTCTCTCCCTTTACGGATCTTATTGATTATCCGCCGATCGTACTTCCTTGTCGAGCAGGTCGAACAATTTCGGAGTCACCCTTTTGAGCGATACGGGTCTGCCGTTCTTATCCAAAAAGCAATGTTTGCTCGAAGCGAGGCAAACCACGTCCTCGCCGCGTTTCATGACGTATCCGAATTCGATGCGCACGCCCGTAAAACTCTTTACGCGCACGTCGATATCTATGAGGTCGTCGAAAGTGGTTGTCTTTTTGTATTCGAGCTCGACGCCTATTACGGGCGAAACGAGGTTTTCGTCCTCCAAGCGCTTGTAGCCGTAGCCTATCTTGTCGAGAAAATCCACGCGCGCCTCTTCCATAAAGCGGATATAATTGGAATGGTGAGTGCATTGCATTTTGTCCGTTTCGTAATACATTACCCTATGTGTGTAAGTTGTAGTCATAAAAAGCTCCTTTTAGGATAGTATACTAAAAGTAAGCGCAAAACGCAAATCATTTTTACATGTTTATGATATCTCCAACCCCGCAAGATAGTCGATAGATACGCCGAAATACTTTGATAACTCGATAAGGTTAAAAGCCCTGTTTGATTGCTTTGAGAGATTGGCAATCGACCGAAATCAAATATTTCAAAATAGCGATCGAGTATATATACGAAAAGTTATTCATAGGATTGTCGAAATTAATAGAAAACAGATCTTTTACTTTTTCAAGACGATACATGACCGTATTTTTATGCACAAACAATATTTTACCTGTTTTTTCAAGACTTTTATTATTTAGGAGATATTGATAGACGGTTTCCAAGAGAGAAGTAGCATTTGCTTCATCGTAAAGATAAATATCTAAAATCGTTTCATTGATATAATTTAATATAACATCATCATTAGGCGCATTAAACAACGGCACAAGCAGTTTGTTATCTTCTTCGAATTTCAAACAGTATTTACCGGAAAGTTTTATAAGATAAATAAACAATTTTATCAAATTTTCTATTATGACATTTAATTCATACAAGTCAATAATTTTTGAGCTTAAAATCGCATGGATTTGATATTTTTCAAAAAACTTATTCAAAAGAGCAATTGTGTCCGTTTTCAACTCTTTGTCTAAAATTATTATAACGTGGTTTTCTTTTACGATGAGAAAAAAATTATGCAAAATACTTTTAAGAGTATTTTGAAGGAGTTCTTCTTCTATGCCATTATATTTATCCAAAGAAAGCAGTAATACACGATAATTATAAGTAAGCGGTATTTTGTACTCCATAGCTTTAGATAAGAAAATTTCTCTGTTCGAATAAGTATGATTTACCAAACTCTTCCAAAAATTTAATTGAGAAAAGCCAACTTCTCCTGTTTTAAGTCTGAGTATTTTGATAATGCTTTTGGATAAATGCTCTATAAGACTATAATCGATACTGCAAAAATCGGCTTTTTCGCTTTCCAACATTACAAGATAACCCCATATATTGTTGTGAGATGACAGCTTCGTTAACAAACATCGTTTTTTGTTTTCCAATGAGTCGACAATTTTATAATTTTCTCCGTCTTTGAAATACACATTCGTCAGTCTTATAAGTTCCATTGATATGCTGCTTCGCTTTATTTCGTCAAAATATTTTTCATCGGCGGTATCTATATAAAATTTCCCCTCGATCTCGTAGTCTTGATTGATAACTGCCATGGGCGCATTGAAATATTCATAATAACTTTTAAGTAATTCGTCTATCGTAAAAGAGTTTTCTTCGATATTCAACAAGTTTTCCATATTCATATACATTTCTCCATTTTGTGCTGTTAGCTTAATTATAAATATCAATATAACGATAATCAACTATATTATAATGCACAATCAGAACAAATGCAAGTATTATCTGCGTCTTGATAATATAAATATTATTGTGCTATTAGCACAACTTAAAAATTGATTTTCATACCGGCGGACCATTGTAATTTTGCTCGATGAGAATTATAATATGATTGTAAAAAAAAGATTACCTACTATCCGATCAAGGATAGTAAAATAAAAGAATCTTTTGGAGGTAAAAAATATGTATGAATTAAGACCTAATCGTAAACATAATAATGCAGTTTACTACAATCCATTCCGTGAAATGGACGAATTTGAAAGAAAGCTTTTTGACGATCCCTTTTATTCATTCTTTCATAACGGTGATATCGCCGAATTTAAGACCGATATAAAAGACGAAGGGGATAAATATATTTTGGAGGCTGATTTGCCCGGTTTTGACAAAAAAGATATTCATCTTGATATGTCCGATAATACCCTTACTATCAATGCCGAGCGTCATTCGGAACATGAAGAGAATGACAAGAAAAGTAAATATGTGCATATAGAACGTTCTTACGGAAAATACAGTCGTCAATTTGATATTTCGACTATCGATTCCGATAAGATCAAAGCAAAATATGAAAACGGTGTTTTGCAATTGACTATGCCCAAAAAGCAAGAAGTTTTACCGAAAACCAAACATCTCGAAATCGAATAATTTTTTATTCGCAAATACGAAAAAAACCGAGGCAACTATAATAGCTACCTCGGTTTTAATTTTATGGTGGGAGCTATAGGGTTCGAACCTATGACCCTCTGCTTGTAGGGCAGATGCTCTCCCAGCTGAGCTAAGCTCCCACTTTGGTGACTCCAGCGGGAATTGAACCCGCGTTACCGCCGTGAAAGGGCGATGTCTTAACCGCTTGACCATGGAGCCGTAATTGGTAGCGGCAGTGGGATTCGAACCTACGACCAATCGGGTATGAACCGAGTACTCTAGCCAGCTGAGCTATGCCGCCATAAACAAGGCTTAGATATTATAACAAATAAATCTTTATAAATCAAATGTTTTGAGCCCGTTTCCGAAAAAAATTTCAAATTGTTTAAGGTGCCAAAATGGTGCTTTTTTATTGCAAGGTGCCAAAATGGCACTTTTGCTTTTCGGCAAATGTATTTCGTATGGGAACTTGACAATTTTTGCAAGGTATATTACAATAGAAGTATGGAAATTTCCGAAATATTGAGAAAATGCGATCATACGCTATTGGATCGTTGCGCCACGGAAAATGATATCGAGGCGCTTATAGACGACGGCATAAAGTACAAAGTGGCAACGGTATGTATCCCGCCCTGTTATGTGCGGTTTGCCAAGGACTATTCCGCGGGCAGGATCCCGATCTGCACGGTCGTGGGCTTTCCCAACGGTTACAACAATACGACGGTCAAGGCGTTCGAAGCCAAGACCGCGATAAGCGACGGCGCGGACGAGATCGACGCGGTGATAAACGTTGGCATGGTCAAAGCCGCAAAATATATGGATATCCTTTATGAGATAAGGCGGCTAAGAGAGATATGCGGCAAAAGGATACTTAAAATAATTATCGAAACCTGCCTGCTTACCGATGACGAAAAGAAAATAATGTGCAAAATTGTCAGCGAAGGCAAGGCGGATTTTATCAAGACGTCTACGGGGTTTGCCGCCGGCGGCGCGACAAGAGAGGACATCGCGTTGCTGAAAGCCAATGTTTCGTTAGGCGTGGGCGTCAAGGCTGCGGGCGGAATAAAAACGCTGAAAGACGCCGAAGATCTTATATTGCTCGGCGCAGACAGATTGGGCACGAGCAGGATAGTGAATGCCGTCAAACAGGCAGAGGAGGGTAAAAAATGAGCGAAAACAATATTCCCACGCCGCATATATCGGCAAAGAGAGGCGACTTCGCGCAAACGGTCATAATGCCGGGCGATCCTCAAAGATCGGAATTCATCGCAAAAACTTATCTCACGGACGCGAAACTTGTGAACAACGTTCGCGGGATAGGCGGTTATACCGGGCTTTATAAGGGCAAACGCGTGTCGGTCATGGCTTCGGGCATGGGACAACCGTCGATGGGGATATATTCATACGAACTTTTCAACTTTTACGACGTGGACAGCATAATAAGGGTAGGCACATGCGGCAGTATAAGCAAGGATCTGCACGCAAGGGACATGATAATCGCTTTGGGCGCTTGTACAAACGGCAATTATGCGAGCCAATACCGATTGCCGGGCACGTTTTGTCCCACAGCCGATTTCGATCTTGTTCAAAAGGCGGTTTGCGAGTGCGAAAGGCTTAAACTTCGTTACAAGGTGGGCACCGTGCTTTCGTCGGATACGTTTTACGACGATTCGGGCTCGGCGCTCGAATGGGCAAAGATGAATGTTTTGGGCGTGGAAATGGAAGCTGCGGCGCTCTATTGCAATGCCGCGAGAGCGGGCAAGAGGGCGTTGTGCATTTGCACGGTTAGCGATTCGTTCATCTATCCCGAAGAGAACACGACTTCCGAGGAACGCCTTGGCGCGTTCACCAAGATGATGGAGGTCGCGCTCGAAATAGCGTAATGGGTATGAAAAAAAGAGTTTTTATCATAGTGTTGGACAGTCTGGGCATAGGAGCGTCGCCCGACGCATATAAGTGGCACGACGAGGGCAGCGACACGCTCGGCGCGATAAGAGGACTGAAAGAGTTCGACTGTAAGACGCTCGCGTCGCTCGGACTGTTCAATATCGACGGCGTGGGAGGCGGAACGGCGGAACCGAAAGCGAGTTACGCCCGCATGCAAGAGGCGTCATGCGGAAAGGATACGACGATAGGGCATTGGGAGATAGCCGGGCTTATTTCCGACAAACCTTTTCCCACATTCCCCAACGGATTCCCGTCCGAAATAATAGAGAAGTTCGAAAAAGCCATCGGGCGCAAAACGCTGTGTAACAGACCTTATTCGGGCACCGAAGTTATAAAGGATTACGGCAAGGAGCATATGGAAAGCGGCGCGCTTATAGTTTACACTTCGGCGGATTCGGTCTTTCAGATAGCTGCGCACGAGGACGTCGTGCCCGTTACCGAACTTTACGAATATTGCGAGGCGGCGCGTTCGATCCTCGATGACTACGGCGTGGGCAGAGTGATCGCGCGGCCGTTTGCGGGAGAATATCCGTTTGTGCGAACGGCGAACCGTCACGATTATTCGCTCGTTCCGCCCGCCGACACCATGCTCGATCTCATATCGGGAAGCGGCAAGTCGGTGATAGCCGTGGGCAAGATCAACGACATCTTCGCGGGCAAGGGGATCACCGAAAGTTATCGCACAAAAAGCAACGCCGACGGCATGGACGTGACGGCGCGCCTCATCGGCAAAGACTTCGAGGGACTGTGCTTTGTCAATCTCGTGGAATTCGATTCGTCGTTCGGGCATCGCAACGACGCAAAGGGCTATGCTCTTGCTATGACGCAATTCGATAGGGAACTTTGCAAGATACGCGACCGTTTCGGGCGCGACGACGTGCTCATCATCACGGCAGATCACGGTTGCGATCCGTCGACGCTTTCCACCGACCATTCGCGCGAATACACCCCCATGCTCATCTACGGAAACAATATAAAAAGCGGCGTCGATCTGGGTACGAGGAGCAGTTTTGCGGACATTTCGGCGACCGTGCTCGAATATCTCGGAGTGCCTCGCGGAAATACGGCGGGCAAGAGTTTTCTCGGCGAGGTGACAAAATGAAAGAACTTTTGTTGAGCGCGACGGAGGCAAGGCGCAACGCCTACGCGCCGTATTCGGGTTTTAAAGTGGGAGCCGCGCTCAAAGCCGCGAGCGGAAAGGTCTATTTGGGCTGCAATATCGAAAACGGAGCGTACGGCGATACCATTTGCGCCGAAAGGGTCGCTTTTTTCAAGGCGATAAGCGAGGGCGAACGCGAGTTCGAGGCGATAGCGATAGTGGGCGACACGAGCGATTGTTTTCCGTGCGGGACGTGCCGTCAGGTCATGGCGGAATTTTGCGACGGCGACTTTAAGATAGTAGTCGGCTCGCCCGAAGAATATAAAATATACGCTTTGAAAGAACTGTTGCCGCATGCTTTCGATTTCAAAAACGGGGAGCGAAAACCATGAGAATGTACGATATCATCAAACGAAAACGGGATGGAGCCGCTCTTACCACCGAGGAAATAAATTTTTTCGTAGACGGCGCGACAAACAAAGAGATCCCGTCCTATCAGATCTCCGCTTTGCTCATGGCGATATATTTTAACGGAATGAACGAGCGCGAAACTCTCGATCTCACTTTTGCTATACGCGATTCGGGCTCCAAACTCGACCTCGGCGGCGTAAAAGGGATACGCGCGGACAAACATTCCACGGGCGGCGTCGGGGACAAGACGAGCCTCGTCGTCATGCCCATAGTCGCGTCGCTCGGCATAAAAGTGGCGAAGATGAGCGGAAGGGCTTTGGGACATACGGGCGGCACGGTGGACAAGTTGGAATCGATCGACGGCTTCAACGTCGAAATGGACGCAAAAAGTTTTGCGGAGGCGGTGGATAAAGTCGGGTTCGCCATAGTGGGACAAAGCGCGACGCTCGCGCCCGCCGACAAAATTCTTTACGCTCTTCGCGACCTGACGGCGACGGTGGACAGTTTGCCGCTCATCGTTTCGAGCATCATGGGCAAAAAGCTGGCTGCGGACGACGATTGCATAGTCCTCGACGTAAAGACGGGCAGCGGCGCTTTTATGAAAACGCTCGACGACAGTCGAAAACTTGCCCGAATGTGCGTGGATATAGGCAAAAAAGCGGGCAAAAAGATTTCCGCACTCATCACCGATATGGATACGCCGCTCGGGAACGCCATAGGCAATTCTCTCGAAGTCATAGAGGCGATACGCACGCTTAAAGGCAACGGTCCAAAGGATCTTACCGAACTCTCGCTCGCGCTTTCGGACGAGATACTTTATCTGTGCGGCAAGGGCACGCGGGAAGAATGTCGGATAATGTCGAAAAATGCGATAATGTCAGGGCGCGCGCTCGACGCTTTCGCAAACATGGTGCAAAATCAAGGCGGCAATAGGGATATGATCTACAACGTCGATCTTTTTCCGCGGGCGAAGTTCTCTCGCAGCGTAAAAGCGAAAGAGAGCGGTTATATCACGAGCGTGGACGCCGAGGGCTACGGCACGGCAAGTCTGCTCCTCGGCGCGGGCAGAAGATATGACGGCGAAAGGATAGACCATTCGGCGGGGATCGTTTTAAAGGCGAAAACTGGCGATCATGTGAACGCGGGCGACGAGATAGCCGTGCTCTATTCCGATCGCGACAAATTCGACGAGGCGGAAGAGAAATTGCGTCTTTCCACGATCATAGGCGAGAGAGCGCAAAAATATCCGCTTATAATAGAGAGAGTGGAGTAGTAATATGAGAACGGCACTTACGATAGCGGGGTCGGATTGCAGCGGCGGAGCGGGGATACAGGCGGACATAAAGACTATGTCGGCGCTCAAAGTTTACGGCATGAGCGTGATAACGTCCGTGGTGGCGGAAAACACGAGCCGCGTGCTCTCGCTGGAAAACGTTTCGGTGAAGATGATAGAGGCGCAAATGGACGCCATATTCGAAGATATAAATGTCGACGCGGTCAAAGTGGGATTGATCTATTCAAGAGAGATCGTCGAGGCGGTCGCGAGAAAATTGGTTCTGTTTGGGGCGAAAAACATAGTCGTCGATCCCGTCATGTATTCCAAGGACGGGACCGCGCTGCTCAAAGAGGACGCGATAGAGGCGTTTATAAAAATTCTTTTGCCCATAAGTGATATCGTCACGCCCAACATTCCCGAGGCGGAAAGGATATGCGGACAAATTATTCGAACCGTTTCGGACATGAAAGAGGCGGCAAAGACGATAGTGGGCATGGGTGCGAAAGCCGCTCTCGTCAAGGGCGGGCACTTCGAGGGGGACGCGACGGACGTGTTTTTTGACGGAGCCGTGTATCGCGAGTTTTCGCACAGCCGCGTAAAAGGCAGTCCGCACGGCACGGGCTGTACGCTTTCGAGCGCGATCGCTTCGTTCCTTGCCCGCGGATACAGCGCCGCGGACGCCGTAAAAAACGCCAAAAATTACATTACGGGCGCGATAGAAAACGCCCTCGATATAGGCAAGGGCAACGGTCCGACGCATCACTTTTATGCGTTTTATCCGAAAAAAGAGGAAAGAGAATGAGAAAGATAGACTATTCGCTTTATCTTTGCACCGACAGAGATATAATGACGAGCAAGAGTTTGGAAGAATGCGTCGAAAAGGCGATAATGGGCGGCGTTACCGTCGTGCAACTCAGAGAAAAACACTGTTCGAGTCGCGAATTTTACATAATGGGGACGAATATCCGCAAGGTGACCGATAAATACAACGTTCCGCTCATCATCAATGACAGAGTGGATATCGCGCTTGCGGTGGGAGCGGACGGAGTTCATCTCGGTCAGAGCGATCTCAGCTGCGAAACGGTAAAAAGGATCGCTCCCTCGCTTATCGTGGGAATAACGGCTCACGACCGAGCAGAGGCTGTAAAGGCGCAAAACGACGGGGCGGACTATATCGGCGTGGGCGCAATGCGGGCAACGGGCACAAAAAAAGACGCAAAAGTCATTTCGCGAAGTGAACTTATAGGAATAAGAGAGGCGGTGAACATTCCCATGGTGCTTATAGGCGGCATAAACAAGAGCAATATAAGAGAATTTGCGGGTCTTGGCGACGGGGTGGCGGTCGTATCGGCGATCGTGGCTCAGCCCGACGTCGAAAGCGCGGCAAGGGAACTTAAAGAGTTATGGACGAAACGATAAGCAAAAGGATTTTCGACGGGATAAAGGGAGTCATATTCGATCTCGACGGCACGCTTTTTGATTCGCTGTGGGTGTGGGAAGAGATAGACAGGCGATTTTTGAATAAGCGCGGGTACGAAGTTCCGCCCGACTATTCGCGCGCCATAGCGGCAATGGGATTCCGAAAGACCGCCGAATACACGATAGAACGCTTTCACCTCGACGAAACGCCCGAAATACTTATGGACGAATGGATGGACATGGCGAGAGCGGTGTACGAAAACGAAATAGCGTTGAAGCCGTTTGCAAAGGAACTTTTGTTGCGGCTCAAAGCCGAGGGCAAAAAACTCGGCATAGCGACTTCTTCCCATTCGGATCTTTATATGCCCGCGCTGAAAAGCAACGGGATAGCGGATTGTTTCGACGTCATTGCGGACACGGCGGGATATCGCGGCAAGGATTTTCCCGACATTTATCTTGCGGTCGCGAACAAAATGGGCTTTTCTCCAAGCGAATGTCTGGTTTTCGAGGATCTGCCCGTCGCGTTGAAGATCGCGTCGGAGGCGGGTTTTAAGACCGTCGCCGTATGCGACAGGCATTTCACGCCCCAAAGCCGATACGACTATGCGCTCGAAAATTTCGGAGAGTTGCTCTAAGACGGCTTAAAAGCGACGTTGAAGCATAAAATAGTCGTGTGGAATACGTCAAAATTTATATAGCCGTCACGCTCTATGTAGACGAGCGGGGGACTGTCCGTCCGCTCGCCGTAATCTATAACGGCAGAAAGCTAAGCGTGGACAAGGTGACGGACGTTCGTACCGCGCCGCCCGAACACGTCGGCGGACTTATCACAAAGCGATACGATTGCCTTATCGCGGGTAGGATAAGACCCATATTTTCGGAGATCACGGGCAGGTGGTTCGTTGAAGCGGTAAGAGAGTAAACAGCAGAATACAGCTCTTTATTGGCTTTAAAAAGTAAGGGGTGAATTATGAAAAAACAATTTTGATGATTATAATATTAATTTTTACTTGCGGGCTTATGAGCGGATGTGATCCTGCAACGTATTACTTTAATTCTGAGGAATTATCTGCAAATGCAACTCATATGTCTGTGAAAACAATAAGGAGATGGACATGGTTTTTAACAAAAATGTAGATCGAAAACAAATTGAGGATTTTGAGAATGATATTCTTAAAAAAGTTACTATTTCTCATAAGTTTGTTTTTTTGAAAAACGAATTGATTAGAAAAAAATTAATTTATAAAATTGAGGTACAACATAGTGAATCTGATTTAAAAAAATATCACTCGGAATTATCAATTAATATTTTTAATGAATATGGTGATAGAGTATATGAATATGACGAACCTAATTGCAGTTTAATGCTCTGTGAAACCATTTGTTTCATACATAACGGGCATATAGTTGGAGTAGATTTGCTAACCGATAAAGACTTTATCGAATCATTGGAATTGCTTATAAACCGTGTAAAAAAATACGCATAAGACAATCGATGTGGTCGGTGGAACTAGTATGAACTATGCGATGAATGAGATGTTGGGTAATTCGTTAAATGCAGAAGGAACAATGAGTCAAGGTATTACTGGTGAAGCACCTCTATGGACGATTAAATTTTTTAGGTGGTTATTTGTATGATATCCGAATCAAATATTGTGGCTACGGTAAAATACGGGAAATATATTAGTCATAGAGGTCTAATCAACTTATATCTTTTATTGATAACTTCAATTATTCTAATGATTACGACGATAGCAAGCATTATATTTGCGCTTGTAGGGCTAATGGTTTTGGATAGAGAAAATATAGTCACTATTATTATTATAGACATTTTTGCATTATTCTTAATGAGTATTGCGATAGGCTTATTATTATATCATAAAAGGAATATCAAAGAAATACAAAAATGGTTAAAGGATGCTATTGTATTAAAAGCAAAGGTGCAGAGATTGGATCTTTTATTCCCTACGTTTAGACCTTATCAGGTGAGCGTTCGCTTCAAGTATAACGGTAAAGAAAAAGAGCAAACACAAAAGCGCACTTCCCATAGGGAACAAAAACAAAATTTTTAGAATTGTGCTTTCAAGCGATGACAAAAACTCTCGGATAAATTCATCCGAGAGTTTTTGCTATTGTACTGTGTGGTATCTCTTCTTATTGACATTTAGTTTATAGCAATCTTCCGCCGTCATTCCATTCGCCATACATAATGCCCCGCCGAGTATTGCAAATGAATTTTTCCAACCGACTTTGAAATAGAGCGGGTATCTTCTTCTTGATTTGAATGGTATCAATCCGAATTCTTTTGTATAGATCGGGGAATTTTTGAAAATTCGCCCATACTTCTCCGTCCGATTGCAATGCTTTCAAAATGA
>CANQFK010000011.1 GCA_947598585.1 uncultured Clostridia bacterium | reverse complement strand
AGTTTGGAAGAATACATAGCGATTGTAGAAGATTGGATTGAATTTTATAATACAAAAAGATTGAAAACGAGGAGAGGCACATGTACCTCTCCTCGTTAGCCCTTTTTCTCTTGTGAACTAAACGGGGTTCACTTCAAATGGGGTACCCTTTTCGTGGCAGGGGAGACGCGATTCGAACACGCAACCTACGGTTTTGGAGACCGCTACTCTACCGTTGAGCCACTCCCCTATATTATTCATTCGCAAAGCATATCAAAGCAAATTCCGCTTTCCGAAATGACTTTATTATTATATAGAATTTATAAGCATTAGTCAATAAGTTTAAGCCTCTATTTTGACTTTATTTTTATTTTTAACCAATTGACAATCAATTTGGAAATTTCTATTAAAAAAATAAAAAATTATTTAAAAACTATGTCAAAATACTTGCATACAGAAAATAATTATGATATAATAATATTCCACCATCTCAATCAAAGGAGAAATAAATTATGAAAAACAAGGAAATTACAGATCTTTTGATCTCGTTGGGCTTCAAACCCGACAAAGTTGGTTTTGTATATCTTGAAGAAGTTCTGGAATACATTTATGCAGATCCGTCGTTGACGCTCAAAGAGGCATACAAAAAAATCATTCAGTCAAAAGAAGCTACAAATCGATGCACTATTGACGGTTCAATAAGAAACATCATACGCTCGGCTTTCGATAGCGGCAAGCTGATGAATCTGAATAAAAAAATGGGCATCGAAGTTATTGAACAAAACGATTGCCCTACAAATAAACTATTGATATTTTATTTGATACGTTACATACAAGGTCTTATCGACAATTCTACATTTGATTGAGTTTTTTCAAACACTCGTCTATCGCTATTAAAGCATGCTCATATGTCAATGCGCCTTGGAGATACGCTATATACGGAGCCTTTATCGGCGAATCGGCGCTTAGTTCTATCGACGCGCCTTGAACAAATGTCCCCGCCGCCATTATTACTTGGTGGTTATATCCTGGCATGTCCCAAGGATAAGGTGTGACAAACGCATCTATCGGCGAAGATCGCTGTACGGTCTGAACAAACGAGATCAATTGCTTGGCATTATCGAATTTAACGGAACAAATTATATCGCCGCATTTTGCGTCGCGTTTCGGCAATGTTTCATAACCGAACTTTTCGAAAACAGCCGCGAAAGTCAAAGCGGATTTTATAGCCTGTAAAGTAATGTGCGGCGCCATAAAAAGACCTTGATAAAATAATCTGTAACCGTTTTCGTACGATCCGACTTCCATACCCACTCCGGGCACGGTCATTCTATAAGAAACTTGCTCGATCAATTTCGCTTTGCCCGCAATATAGCCGCCCGTCGGAGCAAGTCCGCCGCCGGGATTTTTAATAAGCGAGCCCATGATCAGATCGGCGCCGACTTCGAGCGGTTCTCTTTTATCTGTAAATTCACCGTAACAATTATCTATAATTATCGGCGCTTCCGAAAGTTTTCGGATATGCGTGATGACGTCACGGATATCCTCTATCAAAAACGCATTGCGCCAACTGTAACCTCTCGATCGTTGAATGAAAATGACTGTGTGAGGTTTTTTTAATGCCGCGGTTATTGCCTTATAGTCGAACTTTCCGTTTTCCGTAAGTTCGACCTTATCGAAGCAGACGCCGAAGTCTTTAAGCGAACCGTTTCCCTCGCCCATTATCACGTCCTGCAACGTATCGTAAGGCGTGCCGCTGACGGATAACAATGTGTCCCCCGGTCGCAACAAGCCGTATAACGTCGTGGAAATGGTGTGAGTGCCGGTAGTAAAATACGGCGATACCAATGCTGATTCGGCGCAAAACGTTTCCGCAAAAACCTTGTTCAACGTATCCCTGCCGAGATCGTCATAGCCGTAACCTGTCGTTCCGTTAAAATGTCGCAACGCGACATTATTGTGTCTGAAAGCGTTAAGGACCTTTTCTTGATTGAACAACGCTACGTCTTCGTAAAATGAAAAAAGTTTTTTCAGATCCTTTTGTGTATCCTTGATAATTTCCGTGATTTGCATTTTATTCTCCGTGATCAATAAATCTTTTTATTTCTGTTTCTATATCGTCGTTGACGTTGATGAAAAGTTTTTCGGCTTTCATACCTCTGAAAAACGTCATTTGTCTTTTTGCATAGTGCCTGCTGTCGATCTTGACGTTTTCCTCGGCTTCTTCGAGCGAGATCTTACCGTCGAGATATTCTATCACTTCCTTGTAACCTATCGCTTGCATGGAATTGCAATCTTTATATTCGTAAAGTTCTTTTACCTCTTCTACAAGCCCCAAAGCAAACATTTTATCCACGCGGGCGTCTATCCTGTTATATAAACTTTCTCTGTCGTCGTTCAATACGATAAGCAAATAATCGTATGCAGCCGAACTATCATCTTTAAATTCACTTCGCGGCTTGCCTGTTATCTCGTAAATTTCCAAAGCCCTTATTATTCTTTTCGTATCGTTCTTATTGATTTTTAAAGCGGATTCGGGATCGACCGCAAGCAACCTCGAATACAATTTTTCGCTTCCCTCTGCCGCAGCCTCTTCTTTGAGTTTATTTCTTATCGATTCGTTTTTCGGCGCTCCCGCAAAACTGTGATTGAACAATAACGAATTGATATACAGTCCCGTGCCGCCTACGAGAACAGGCAATTTCGCACGATCGATAATGCTTTGAATACTATCTCTCGCTTCGGTCACATACCTGCCGACGGAATAGTCCTCATCGGGCATAACGATGTCTATCATATGATGCGGCACACCTTTCATTTCCGCCTTGGTGACTTTGCCCGTGCCTATATTCATTTTTTTGTATATCTGCATGGAATCCGCGCCCACGATCTCGCCGCCAAATTTCAAAGCGATTTCGATTGCCCTGTCCGACTTCCCGACGGCCGTCGGACCCGTTATTATCACCAGCTTATTCATTTTCTTTTGAACCATTTATCTATTTCCGTTTTGCCGAGTTTGATAACGATAGGTCTTCCGTGTGGGCACAAAAGAGCGTCCAACGAATTTATCCCCTTGATCAGATAGTCTATCTCGTCCATAGACAAAAGTCTGTCGCCTTTTACCGCCGCCTTACATGCGCTTTGAGCGAGGATATCTTTTATGAGCGCCGCGCTTGTTATGCCGTTTAATTTTATCGCGTCGAAAAACATCGGAATGAATTGGAAAAAACTCATTTCGGATACAATGGACGGAACTGCCGTGATCTCATATTTTCCGTCGTTCTTTACGATCTCGAATCCGCACTCTTTGAAAACGGACAAATTCTTATCTATCAATTCGCTTTCGTCATAAGTCAGATCCAACGTATACGGAAAAAGCAGATCCTGCACCATAGGCTTTCCGTCATTTATCTGTTTTACCAATTTGTCATAGAGCATACGTTCGTGAGCCGCGTGTTGATCGATCAAATAGCAATAATCGCCTTGTTGTACGATGATATAAGTCGAAAAAAGTGTGCCTACCGTTATCAATGTTTCTTCATTCAAGAAATTTTCCGTTGCCGTTATTGCGGTTTTTCTATCGTTTTTGAACACGCTGCTCTTGACCGCGTCGTTTGGAACGGATATTTTATTGTCTTGCGCATTTTCGCTTGCCTTACGAAAATCGCCGTAAACACGGTTGTTTTGAGGAAATGTAGCAACGGCTCCGTACGATGCCCTCGTTTCCCTGAGTTCTCTTTTATTATTTAATAAAGACAGATCGACAGTGACGCGATCCTCGTTTTCATATGTGTTTTGTTGCGAAATATCCGCGATATTTTCAACGGTTTTAGGTTCGAGCGCGATATTATTGAGTTTTGACGTTACAAGAGATCTTATAAGTTTTTTTACTCTGTCGAACTGTACGAACTTTACGTCCATTTTGCTCGGATGAACGTTGACGTCTACCATATCCGCGGGCAAATCGATATAAAGCACAAAGGTAGGATATTGCCGCGTCATCAAATAGTCCTTATAGCATAGATAAACCATATAAGAAATATCTTCGTTTTTGACGTACCTGCCGTTAACGACCAACGTTTGATAATTGCGACTATGCTTGCTGTAAGACGGCTTTCCGATAAATCCTCTTATAGTTATGTCAGGCATAATCAGGGAAACTTCTTCCATATTCGACAAAATTTCGTTGCCATATACGGCGATCATGGCGCTTTTTTCATTCTCGCCCGACGAAAATATCTTTTTCGTTTCGCTTGTGAATTTAATCGAAATTCCCGGATTGGAAAGGATAAGTCTTGTGATCAAATTGGATATATCCGCCTCTTCGCTTGACGGAGCGCGCAGATATTTTTGCCGAGCAGGTATTTTTTCGAAAATATTTTCGACCGTTATGCAAGTTCCTTTGGGACAACCGCATTCATATTCGCTTACGAGGACTCCGCCGTCATAGACGACAGTCGTACCGAGTTCATTGCCGTCTGCCATTGTCGTAAGCGTGACCTTGGCAACTGCGGCAATACTTGCGAGCGCCTCCCCTCTGAATCCCAGCGTCAATATCGAATTGAGGTCTTCCACGCTGTGTATCTTGCTTGTCGCATGCGGCATAAAGGCCTTGCGGATATCGTCCTTTTCTATTCCGCACCCGTTATCGATCACGCGAATATAGTCTATTCCGCCGTTTTTTATTTCTATCTCTATTGAATCGGCGCCTGCGTCGATCGAATTTTCCACAAGTTCTTTTACGACCGACATGGGCTTATCGACGACCTCGCCCGCGGAGATCAAATTAAAAACCGAACTGTCCAATACGTTGATTTTAGCCATTGCCTTTTACCGCCTTTTCTTTCAGATCCGCGAGAACATCGAGCGCATGTCTCGGAGAAATATTGTCTATATCGAGTTCGCTCAATATCGAATTTATCTCGGCGCTGTTCCCCACATTGTTGAACAAAGACAATTGCTTATCGGCAAGTCTATGGTCGGAATTGAGAATGTCCGCTTTTTCGAGTGATGACAACAGATTTTTCGCTCTGTCAATCACAAAGTTCGGCAAGCCCGCAAGCCCTGCAACTTCTATGCCGAAACTTCGGTTCGCACTTCCGCGCATCAGTTTGCGCAAAAAGACTATCGAACCTTGTATCTCTTTGAGAGTGAGTTTGTAATTTTTTACGCCTTTTATCAAACCTTCGAGTTCCGTAAGTTCATGATAATGCGTCGAGAACAAAATTTTCGATCTGTAATGTTCGGACAAATATTCGATTATTGCCCATGCTATGCTAAGCCCGTCATAAGTCGAAGTACCTCTGCCTATTTCGTCAAGCAAAACGAGGCTCTTGTCGGTAACGTTTTCGAGGATATATGCCACTTCGCTCATTTCCACCATAAAAGTACTTCGCCCGCTTGACAGATCGTCGCTTGCACCCACACGCGTAAATACCTTATCGATGATCGATATTTCCGCCTTTTTTGCGGGTACAAACGATCCTATATGCGCAAGGATAGCGATCAAAGCCACTTGTTTCATATAAACGCTTTTGCCCGCCATATTCGGTCCCGTGATGAGCATAATATTGTTCTCGTCGAGCAATGTGTCGTTGGGCACGAAGGATTCGCCCTTTAACAGTTTTTCCACTATCGGATGACGGCCGTCGGTGATCTTGATACGATCTATGCTATCATTTATGATCGGTCTGTTATATCCGTTTTCGCGCGCAATGAGCGCATTGCTCAAAATGCAGTCCAGCGTCGCAATAGCCTTGGCGCTTTGAGCCAATTCGTCAAAGTGTTCTTTTATCGTATCGAGAAGCGCGTTATATAACTCCAATTCGAGTTTGAGCGCCGATTCGCCCGCATTGAGCACTTTTGTTTCGACATCTTTGAGTTCCTCGGTTATATAACGTTCGGTGTTGACAGTAGTTTGTTTTCTCACATAACGATACGGCACCAAAGACACCTGTCCTTTGGGGACCTCGATATAATAGCCGAACACTTTGTTAAAGCCCACTCTCAAATTTTTGATGCCCGTTTCCTCGCGTTCATTGGCTTCGAGTTGCTTTAATATGCTTTCGGCTTTTTGCGCATACATGCGATATTCGTCCAAAGTTTTATTGTAGCCTGCCGCGATAACTCCTCCATCTCTTATAAACGATGACGGCTCCTTGTCGATCGCTTTGAGGATATGCTCCGCAAGCCCGCTCATGTCCTTTATAGAAGCGTTTATTTTCTCAAAAAGAGCAGATCGGAGCGAAGAAAGCAGCTTTTTGATATTCGGAAACGTTATGAGCGATTGCCCGAGCGCCAAACACTCTTTGGGCGTTACGCTTCCAAAGGATAGTCTGCCGCATATCCTTTCGATATCGTAAATATTTTTGAGCAGGTTTTCAACGGCGGTGCGCTTTTCCACATTGCCGTATAATTCTTCGACCGCATCCAATCGTTCGTTTATCTCTTTCTCGTCGGTAGACGGCATTTCGATCCAATTTCTGAGTTTGCGCGCTCCCATCTTTGTAGAAGTTCTGTCTATGACCCAAAGCAACGAGCCGCGTTTTTTTCCGCTCGCCGAACCCTCCGTAAGTTCGAGAGTTTTTCTTGCCGATATGTCGATACTCATAACTCCCGATATTTCTTCGGGGATCGAGCCTTTGATATTTATAAGATTGCGCTTCTGCGTTTCATCGAGATAGCTCAATAGCGCTCCCACGGCGCATACGCAAGCCTTGTTTTTGTCGATCTCTTTGAAATTCTCTTTATCGAACTTTTCGTTTATCTTCGAACTTGCATTATCATAGTCGAACGCCACCTCGTTATATAGCGTAAAGGGACAAATCGTGCCGTATTTGACCAAGGACAGATTGACGCTTTCGGCGAGCATGCTTTCGTTGCATATGATCTCGGCGGGATCTATTCTTGCCAGAATTTCATTGACCTTTACGCTCATGCGCGCGTCTATGTAAGTGTGATTGAATTCGCCCGTCGATATATCCGTCCAGGCTACGCCGATATAGTTATCTATAAGCGCAAGGCAAGCAAGATAGTTGTTTGTTTCTTCGTCGAGCATTGTCGAATCGACCAATGTTCCGGGCGTTATCACTCTTACGACCTTTCGTTCTATTAGCCCTTTGCCGCCGGGAGGCGTCATTTGTTCGCAGATCGCAACTTTATACCCCTTATCTATAAGTTTGGCAATATAGTTGTCCGCCGCGTGAAAAGGAACGCCGCACATGGGCGCGCGCTCTTCCAATCCGCAATCTCTGCCTGTCAGAACCAGATCGAGTTCTTTGCTGGCGATCTTTGCGTCGTCGAAAAAGCACTCGTAAAAGTCGCCTATTCTGTACAAAAGCAAGGCGTCTTTATACTGCTCTTTCACCTTGATATATTGTTCCATCATTGGTACAAGCGCCATCAGATCAATTCTCCTTTCAATTTATTGTTTTTTACTTCGGTTATTTTTACGTTAAGAAATTTGCCTGCGTTTTCCTCGCTCGCTTCAAAGGAGATCGACTTATCGCAAGACGATTTTCCATATCCGATCCCGTTTTCCACGCGTTCGCACAGAATTCTGTATGTGTTGCCGATATAGCTTCGGGCGAGTTCGTTTCCTATATCGAACTGCAATTTGATAAGCCTTTCGATCCTATCCGTTTTTGTTTTCAGATCTATCTGCCCGTCCATTTTGTCCGCTACCGTTCCGCTGCGACGCGAATAAATAAACGTAAACAGATTGTTATATTTGACCTTTTTTACGAGATCTTCACTGCAAAGGTAATCTTCTTCCGTTTCGGTCGGAAATCCCACCATTATATCGCTCGAAATACCCGCGTCGGGCAAATGATCGCGTATCATCTTTATTTTATCGAGATATTCTCCCGAAGTGTATTTGCGATTCATCAATTTCAAGATCCTATCGCTTCCCGATTGTACGGGTAAATGAATGAACTTTGCGATCTTGTCGCTGCTTGCCATTGCCTTTACAACGTCTTCCGTAAGATCTTTCGGGTGCGACGTCATGAATTTTATCCAATATTCGCCGTCGAATTGCGACAAGGCTCTCAACAGATTTCCGAATTCAGGCGCTCCTCCTTTATAGGAATTGACGTTTTGTCCGAGCAAGGTTATTTCCTTGTATCCGTTCTTTACAAGCGAGCCGACTTCGGCAACTATCTCGTCGAAGTCACGGCTGCGTTCTCTGCCGCGCACATAAGGTACTATGCAATACGAACAAAAATTGTCGCAACCGTACATTATATTTACCCAAGCGCTGAATTTTCCGTCCCTGTGGATAGGCGCATTCTCGGGTTCCCTTTCCTTGTCCCATATCTCAACGACCTTTTTATGTTGCGCCTCGTCAAGATATTCGCCGAGTTTATACATATTATGCGTGCCTATGATAATATCGATGAACGGGCAACGTTTTTTCAACATTTCCGCCGTCCCGGGCTTTTGCGGCATACAACCACAAATACAAACCATGACATGAGGTCGTTTTTCTTTGATTTTTTTGATTATACCGAGATTGCCCAAAACGCGCGTTTCCGCGGTTTCGCGAATACAACATGTGTTGAGGAGAATGATATCCGCTTCTTCGTTGCTGTCAGCCCTGATATATCCTCGTTCATACAGTATTCCCGCGAGTTTTTCGGACTCATGAACGTTCATCTGGCAACCATAGGTATTGATATAAAATTTTTTCATTATGTCCTCTGTTTTTATTTATCATATTTTATCATATCGCAAAAAAAAAGTACAGCAAAATTCGGCTTAATAAAAAATTTGAGTTTAAAGCATACTATCGAATATGAGAAGATCCGTTTTCAAAGCGATAAAAACTGTTTTGGCAGCCTTGTCGATCGTCGCGGTGCTTAGCGTCGCCTTGATATTGGAACCCGCCGTAAAGATTTACGGATATGCGGAACTCGACGTCAACAGATTGAATAATATAAAAAAATCGCTCGTGATATACGGAAACAACGGTGCGAGCCGACTTGAAACAGCGGATTTTACTCCTATCGATCGTCTTAACGAGTATACGATAGACGCTTTTTTAAGCGCCGAGGACAAACGTTTTTATGATCATGAGGGCATAGATTACGCAAGAATACTTTCGGCGGTAATAACGGACGTAAAAGACAGATCGTTTTCTCAGGGCGCGTCCACAATAACTCAACAATTGATAAAAAATTCTCACCTTTCCAATCAAAAAAACTTGTCGAGAAAAATTCAGGAGATCCGATTGAGCAGAGCCGTCGAACGTATTTACGGAAAAAAGGATATACTCGAAATGTATCTCAATATACTGTATTTCGGCAACGGAATTTACGGTATAGGCAACGCCGCACGAAATTTTTTCGGTAAAAACGTCGAAAAGCTGAGCGTAAAAGAAAGCGCAATGCTTGCGTCGATAATAAACAATCCGACGCGGTACAATCCGTACAACAATTACGAAAACTTAAATAAACGTACCGATCTAATACTTAAAATGATGAGATCGAACGGCAAATTGTCCGAAACGCAATACGAACACGCCCTTGCCGAACAAATAACCATAAAAGCGATGTCACTGTATGACAAATACAAGTATTTCGTTATGGATGAGGCTTGCAAGATATTGGGTTGCACCGAAGAATATCTCCTGCACGGCAATATAAAGATCTATTGTAATTGCGACTTCGATCTGCAATCGAAGATAGCGAATTGTCTGTCGCGTTTCGACGCTCGATGTTTGCAAGTCATAGTAATCGAAAACAACAGCGGCAGGATCATTGCCCACGAGGCAAAGTACGACGGCGATCCGTGCAATATTATACGCAGTCCCGGTTCGACCATAAAGCCCATCGTCTGTTATGCGCCCGCTCTTGAAAAAGGGCTCATCTTGCCTATAACTCCGATCTTGGACGAAAAAACAAATTTCGGCGATTACAAACCGTCAAATTATAAAAACAAATATAACGGCTGGGTATCTTGTAAATATGCCTTAAAAGAATCTCTCAATATTCCCGCAGTGAAATTGCTCGACTATGTAGGTCTTGACTATGCAAAAGAATTTGCTTCAAAAATGGGAATTGCTACAAGCGAGGACGAGGGCTTATCGTTAGCGCTCGGTGGAATGAAATACGGCGTCACATTGAAACAACTTGCTTCGGCATATTCGATATTCGCGCGAGGCGGAATGAAAAAAGATTGTTCGTACATCAAAGCTATCTATATGGATGACAAACTTATATATTCCGCACCTGAAAATTCGGAAAAAGTCATGAGCGAAGATACGGCGTATTTTATAAATGAAATGCTCAACGAATGTGCCAAAACGGGCACGGCAAAACGATTGAACGCAAAAGATTTTGTTTTAGCCGCCAAAACGGGTACGGTGGGAAACGACAAAGGCAACACCGACGCATATTGCATAGCTTACACTCCCGATCATACGATAGGCGTTCATGTAATGCAGACAGATGGCAACATAACGGGCGGCGGCATGCCAACCAATATAGCAAAAGAACTGATTATGTCTGACATAATCAGAGACAAAACTTTCGATATCCCGTCAAATATAGTAAAAATGGATATAGACGCAATTCAATATCATAACGATCAAAAGATAGTTGCCGCTAAAAAAAGTCTGCCGAAAAAAGACAGACTTACGGCAAGTTTCAGCAGTGACAGATTGCCCCAACCTGCCGATGAACGAAGCGATTACGAAAAAGGATTAGAATTTTTCGATATGAATAATTTCACGATTGTCGATAGCTTCGGCGATTAGTTTGTCGAAGTCGCCCAATCTTTTTTCTTCGTACTCTGCCCTTTTTATAGTCGGTTTAGTGACGGGGCTGTCCGGTAAAAAGACCGTACAACAATCCTCATACGGCAAAATCGAAGTATCGTATGTCTTTATTTTAAGCGCTATATCTATTATCTCCTGTTTGTCCATGCCGATGCAAGGTCTGAATATGGGCATAGTTTTTACTATGTCGTTGGTCACGGTAATGCTTTGAAGCGTTTGGCTCGCCACTTGACCAAGACTTTCACCGTTTATCAAGCAACCGCAATTGTCGAGTTTTGCTACTTTCTCGGCAATGCGCATCATAAAGCGCCTGACTATGGTGATCATATAATTTGAAGAGCAACATTTGTGTATTTCCTCTTGGATCTTTGTAAAAGGTATACAAGTCAAATCGATAGATCCTGTATATTCGCTAAGTATTTCGGCAAGATCGATAACTTTTTGTTTTGCCTTTTCGCTCGTATACGGATAAGAATGAAAGTGTATCGCATTCAATTTCAATCCGCGCTTAGCCATCATATAACCTGCGACGGGGCTGTCCAATCCGCCCGAAAGCAATAGTAGCCCTTTGCCCGCGCTCCCTACGGGCATTCCGCCCGCGCAAGCGATCTTATCCTTAAAAATATAAGCAAAACCGTCCTCGCGAATGTCTATATTTATTATCGTTTGCGGATCGTGCACATCGACTTTCAATTTCGGATGGGCTTCGAGGATCGCGCCGCCCGCTTTGGCGCTGACTTCTACGGAAGTGAGCGGATACATTTTATCGGCTCGATTGGTACATACCTTGAACGTGCCGCTTATATAATATTGTTGCACGGTTTTGCAAATCTCATCTATATCCGCACGACATTTTTGCGCCACACTCACCGAATGAATGCCAAATACCTTTTGGAGCCTGAATAAAATTTCGGCCTCATCGGTATAATCGTAAACTTCATACCTACTTCTGCCAAACATAATTTTACAGTCTATGCCTTTAAGGCATTTGCGTATATTTTCCATAAGGAGTTTTTCGAAAAAGCCCCTGTTTTTACCTTTCAGATACAATTCGGCATATCTTATGATTATTATATTGTTCATCTCATGTTACCTCTCAAATCATTTATCTCGGTTTTTAAAATATCGGTCGCCGCTATGATCTGCTTCATATCGTTTTCAATACCGAAGCTGATCCT
Source organism: uncultured Clostridia bacterium (assembly GCA_947598585.1). Classification (GTDB taxonomy): domain Bacteria; phylum Bacillota; class Clostridia; order Christensenellales; family Pumilibacteraceae; genus CAG-552. The sequence continues at coordinate 24,601 of CANQFK010000011.1, read as the reverse complement.
TATGCTCCCCTCAATTTCTTTTTGATCCAATCCTATTGCGCTCAGCACTCTGTTGTTTCTCGATCTCGAAGAGCATGCCGAGCCGAGCCCTATCAAAACGCCTTTATCCGACAGCATATGTTGCAAGATCTCCGCTTTTATCCCCGGTATCGTAACCGACAATATGCTTTCCGCTTTTTGATTGCCGTTTATCTTGACATTCAGAGGCATAAGTTCGGATATCATATACTTGCGCATTTTTATTATCATATCGCGGTCGTAATTTTGTTTAAAGTGCTTTGCCGCTTGCGCAAAACTCAATATCCCCGCCACGTTTTCGGTGCCGGAACGCGCTCCGAACTCCTGTCCTCCGCCTACGATAAGCGGAGCAATGTTCAGCCCTTTTTTGATAAACAATGCGCCTATTCCTTTGAGCCCGCCTATTTTGTGTGCGCTTATACTGTAAAGATCCACTCCGAGTTCTTTTATATTGTAATCGTATTTTAAGAATGCCTGAACTCCGTCCGAATGGATAACGATTTTAGGATTGACAGATCTTATCTTTTTTACGATAGACGCAATATCATTAAGCGTACCCGTTTCGTTTGAGCAATGAATGACAGAAACGAAACAGGTATTTTCGTCTATTTTATCAAACAGGTCGTCTTCGTCTATGCTTCCGTCTTTGTTGAGCGCGGCAAATCTTACGTCTACGCCCTTACTTTTTTGCGCCATCGCGCTTTCGTATCCCGAAGCATGTTCAGACGCCGAAACGACGATATTACCTTTCTTGTTTTTTATTCCTTTCTCGTATGCCCAATTATTGCTTTCGGTGGCGCATGAAGTAAAATATATCTCGCTTTTATCCGCGCCCAACAAATTGGCGATCTCTTTACGCGCGTCTTCAAGCATATTTTTAACTTTTAAAGCCTCTCCGTACAATGCCGACGGATTATAATACGAACGGCATGCGATGTCCAATATTTTTCCGATATCGCCGCACGGGCTCGTGGTCGATGCATTATCCAAAAAAATCATTATTGCTCCTTTAATTCTACGATAGTCACGCCGCGTTCGCCCTCGCCGTATCCACCGTATCTGTAAGATCTGACATAAGGCAAAGATCTCAAAAATTGCTGTATTCCCTTGCCGAGAGCCCCTGTTCCTTTGCCGTGAACTATTCGCAACATTTTGCTTTCGTCGGAGTTTGCGGCATTTATAAGATACGGTTCTATTATTTCCACGGCTTCGCTTACGGTATAACCGATGACGTTTATTTCGGGGACGACCGCAAAATCGCTCTTTGGCGACGGCTTATATTCGTGAGGTCTTTGTTTCGGCTTGGGCTTTTCGACTATAACAGGTTTAGCCAACTCGTCTGTCTTTACTTTGGTTTTGATAGAACCCAACAAGACGGTGACTTCGTCTTTTTTATCGCGCAAGCCCGCAAGAGTGCCTATCGAGTTCAAACTCTTGATAAATACCTTATCGCCGATCTTCAATTTATCGATATCCGCATCTTCATAAACGGGGCTTTCCTCTTTTGCCATTTCGTACTCGATATTTTCAAGTTGCTTCTTTATGGATCTCGCTTCGAGCAGAGCGCGTTCGTTGCCGATTTTGACCTTTTCTTTCAACTGCTCTATCAATTCTTCCGCCTTTTCCACTCCCGCCGAAACCATTTTCTTGATTTCGGACTTTGCGGAAAAATTGATTTTATCCAATTTCTCGGTCAATAAGTTTTGATCGGCAATTAGTTTTGCCTTTTGCAAAAGCAGATCTTCTTTTATTCTTTCGGTCTGTTCGAGTTCTTCTTCGGACTTTTTCTTAACGCTTTCGGCGCTCTTTATGAGATTTTCAAGCCCTATCTTTTCTTGATCCATGCTTTCAAGCGCAAAATTCAATATTTTGTCATTAAGCCCCAAAGTTTTCGCTATGTTTATCGCATTGCTCGTCCCCGGTATGCCCATCATCAGTTTATAGGTGGGTTTTAACGTTTCGGAGTCGAATTGCATGCTGGCATTCAGAATATCCGCCGATAAAAGCGCATATTCTTTAAGTTCGCCGTAATGCGTCGTTATGATCGCCGTACTTTTCCACATTTCGATATATTTGATTATTCCGATAGCGAGCGCGGCGCCCTCTTGCGGATCGGTCCCGCCGCCCAATTCGTCCAAAAGCAACAATGTATCGGCAGTCATATCTTCGGTGATCTTGATAAGATTTACTATATGCGATGAAAAAGTGCTCAGCGATTCGGTTATGCTTTGGTCGTCGCCGATATCGCAAAAAATATTGTCGTATATTGCGACTTCGCTTCCTTCGTCGCATGGGATCAATAGACCCGTATAAGCCATAAGACACAATAGCCCGACGGTTTTAAGACATACCGTTTTACCGCCCGTATTCGGACCTGTGATCATCAATATTCTGTAATCATTTCCTACCGCAATGCTTACGGGCACGACATTCATTTTATCTATCAACGGATGTCTTGCGTTTTTCAAATTCACGATCCCTCGTTTGTTGAACTTGGGCGCGGTCCCGTTTATTTCGGCGGAATACATTGTTTTTGCAAATATGATATCGAGAGCGGCGACCGCTTTTTGCATTTTGATAAGATCATCGTTAAGATCCGCCACTCTTACGCTGAGATCCGAAAGGATCTTTTCGATTTCGGCAGCCTCTTTTAAGGCGAGGCTTTTTATCTCGTTATTTGTTTCCACGACGGCAAACGGTTCGATAAAGACCGTCGCACCGCTTGACGATATATCATGTATAAGTCCGGGCACGGAGGATCTGTATTCGGACTTGACGGGCAAAACAAACCTATCATTTCTTACGGTAACGATATTGTCCTGCATATATTTGGAAAACTCGCTTTTGCGGAAATAACTCGATAATTTTTCCTTTAAAGCGCTCTTTTTGTCCGCGATCTTTCGCCGTATATCCTTTAAAGTCGAACTTGCGTTGTCGCTTATATCGATCTCGGAAAGGATACAACGATCGATATCGTCTTCGAGGATCTTATCCGCAAAATAATTTTGCGTGTAATTTTGCAGCAACGGACAATCCATTGGCGACAGAACCGTCTGCGCTATCCTGCCCGAACGTAACAATGACTTTATTTTCAGCAGATCTCCCGGCGTGAGAGTCGCACCTTTTACCGCCTTTTGGCAAATATCCAGACAGTCGTCAAACTCTTCGATCGGATTAAGTCCAAAGACATATTTTATATCGTACGCTTCGAGCACTTCTCCCAAAGCTGTTTTTATTTCCGACTCGTTTTCGTAAGGCGTCAATGACATAATGAGTTCTTTGGGATAAGACGAAACGGCAAAATGTTGAATTTTGCTTAAAACTTTCGCATATTCCAAAGTTTTCAATGTCTTTTGATCCATTTCTTACTTTAATCCTCTGTCGTAATTGCCCTTGGTGTTGGCAGTCGCTCTCTCAAACGAACGATCGATAAAGACCTTTTTTATCGATCCGCTCGTAATATTGAGATTTGCACAATTCAAAAGCTGTCCGTAACAATAGTGAATTTTGTATCTTCTCAGCTTGAACGCCTTGTTTTCGTACATTAAAGTTATATCATATCCTTTGCAATTTTCGCAACCGTTTATGAGCTCTTTTTTTTCGCAGTGACAAAAATGCATTAAAGGAAAATTGCCTTGCGCATAGACATATCCGTTTTTTAATATTGTATCCGATTCGATCGAATATATCTTCGGAACGTGCAATCTATCGTTGACGATATTCATTCCATAGCCAAGGATAGCGGGCTTATTTTGCGTCAATTGCAGCGCGTAAAGATTGTTGACGATATAGCCCTTGAAATCGCATTTTGAAATGATGTCTTTTAAGATATCTATATCCTTGCCACGCGCTATAAAAGGCAGGTTCAAAAGCGCTTTATCGTAAAATTGTTTGAATCGAGATAAATATTCCACCGAGTATTCTTTGGGATTGATCGCAACGATCTCCATATCGTCGGTTATCTGATTTGGTTCTTCGATTTGATAGATCGGTCTGTTTTTCAAAATATCGTCTATATCATTGCTTATTATGTCTGACATAGACAGGCATTTATGTCCGAATTTCGGCATATTTGCTATATAATCGTCTATTATTTGCCTTTTTAATTTTTCGTAAATGTTTCGTCTCAGCGCATTGAGATCCGCTTTTTTCATAAAGGATCGTTCGCCTAATATACAAACACTTTCGACATAAAAATATTCGGATTTATCGAAATTGTCTTTAAGATCGCTTTCCGAAATGGGCAAATTCATCGCGGGAACCGAATTTTCTATTTTTAAGTTCACTTCGGCAGAGCCGCATTTCGCAGTCAAAGTTTTGCTATCAAAGTCGGCTTTTATATTTACAGGCAATTTTCTTTCACGCGACATTACGTTTTTATTAAATTCGACATCGGTCGTAATATATACTTCGTCGTTCGCTTTCACGTTTCCGTCAAATCCCGTGATATTGCCGCTTTTGACAATGCTTGCGGAGCCCACTTCCTTGCCTTTACGCAGAAATTTTATGCCGTCACCCTTATTCAGTTTAGCGCTCAACATTGCCGTTCTTCCCGTCACTTTGAGAACTTTACCGAAATATGCGCCTTTGTTTGCCCCTATATCGATATCCAAGACTTTGTTTGTAGCGTTTAAGAGATGTCCCTCTGTATAATCTCCGCGATTGAATGCCTTTTTGAGCGCAGTGAGGTCCTCATCGGTAAAATTTCCGTTCACCGCTTTTTTGTAAACTCTCACGGCTTCGGCGACATAAACCGAACGGCGCAACCTGCCCTCTATCTTAAAGCTGTCCACACCTGCTCTGATAAGTTCGTCCACTCTGTTTGCGAGCATAAGATCCTTTGCCGAAAGCAAATATCCGCTATAAGTTCGATCGTCGGATCGGGCGGAATATTTTTTTCGACACAATTGCATACATTTGCCTCTATTGCCGCTGTAACCGCCCGCAAAGCTGCTCATATAGCAATTGCCCGAAAAAGCAATACAAAGAGCGCCCTGAACAAAACATTCGACCTCGATATCCACATTCTTTTTTATCTTGATAATGTCTTCGAGCAAAGTTTCCCTTGAAAGAATGATACGCGAAAATCCGAGCTTTTTGGCAATAATTGCACCCTCGGCATTGTGTATCCCCATTTGCGTGCTGGCATGCAAGATAGCGTCGGGATAGCGGGCTCTTATCAAGTCCGCCAGCCCAAGATCCTGTATAATCAACGCGTCGGCATGCAGATCGAGCGCCTTTTCAGCCTCATTGAGTGCGTCGCATAATTCATCGTCCTTTATAACGGTATTTATGGCGACATAAACTTTTGATCCGAAAAGATGTGCGTATTCAATGCCCTCTTTCAATTGCTCGTCGTCGAAATTATCGGCTTTCGCACGCGCGCTGAACTTAGGCATTCCGACATAGACCGCGTCTGCACCGTTTATGACCGCGGTTTTAAGCATTTCCATATTACCCGCAGGCGCAAGGATCTCCGTCATTCTCTTACCTTTGCGTCAAATTCGCATTTTACCTTATACAACACTTTTTCTATGATCACAGCGATTTCCGCGTCGATCAAAGTTCTTTCGGTAGGCACAAGTTTTATTTTAAGCGCTATGCTTTTGTAACCTTTTTCTATCTGTTCGCCTCGATAAATATCAAACAGTTCGACATCGCCTATAAGCGCGTCTGCGGATCTTATCGCCCCAATAAGGTTCCCTACGGTCACGTCCTCGTTGACGACCAAAGCAAGATCCCTTTCTACGGGCGGAAATTTCGGAAGCGGCTTGTATTTTACCACCTTTTGCTTTTCGTCCACTATATTCTCGCATCGCAAGTAGCCTACATACACGTCCGATTTTTTTATTCCGAAATTTTTGCTTACGGACGGATGGAGCTTGCCGAATGACGCGATCGTTTTTCCGTCAAGACGCAAATCGGCGCTCATGCCCGGGTGAAGATACGGCTCGCCGCTGCGAACGATCTCGTAATTCGATTTGAAATGATCCATTACCCCCGTAAAGATATTTTTTATCTCATAAAAATCCTCTTTATTGCCCACGAGCCCGACGCATAAAACGTCCTTTTCATCAGGAAGTTCGGTCATTGGAAATTCCGCCTCATAAACCTTTGCAAGTTCAAACAATCTGAAATTGTCGTTTTTGCGAGTAAGGTTTGTCGATATGACCGACAACATTCCCGAGACAAGTTCCGTTTTCATTACGGACAGATCCTCGCTTATGGGATTTCTGATTTTTATAGCCGATCTTCTTTTGTCCGTTGCGGGCAAAGCGAGTTTATCGAACACGTTTTCGTCCGTAAACGAATATGTCATGATCTCATAGGCGCCGAACGAGCACAGCAGATCTTTGATCTCCTCTATTTTCTTTTGCTTGTCCGATAGTCCGCCCACCGTGACCGAAGAAGTCGGTAAAAACGTTTCTTTCATCTTGTCGTAACCGTAAAAGCGTATTACTTCTTCCGCCAGATCCGTAAAGTTATCTATATCCTCACGATATGACGGGATCTTAACGGAAAGTTTTTTCCCGTCGACCTCGACTTCCATACCCAAAGTATTCAAAATCGCAACTATGTTCTTTTTCGGTACGGTTATGCCGAGCAAGCCGTTTATCTTGTCCGTCGATGTTTCGATAACTTTATTTTCGGGCATATTTACAGGACAATCGCAAACGACCTTTCCGACGCTCAGAAGTTCGAATAAATACAATGCTCTTTTGCGTCCGAATTCAACGCTGTAATAATCGACGCCTCTCTCGAATTTTCTCGACGAGTCGGACCTCAGACCGAGTTTCAACGAAGTGTTTCGCACATTTCCTCTGTTGAATCTTGCGCTTTCCAAAAATACCGTCTTTGTTTTGTCGGTTATGCCGCTGAATTTTCCGCCCATAACTCCTGCTATCGCAAGAGGTTTTTCCTTGTCGCATATAAGCGTCATATCTTGCGAAAGAGTATAATCTTCTCCGTTCAATGCCATTATCGTTTCGCCTTTACTAGCGCTTCTTACGACAATGCCACCTTTTATCATTTTATAGTCGAATGCATGTAAAGGTTGTCCTATCTCCAAAAGTACATAGTTTGTTATGTCTACAACATTATTTATGGGATTTATGTCAGACATAAACAGGCGTCTTTGCATCCATTTAGGGCTTTTTCCTATCCTGATTTCCGAAATCAAAGATCTCGAATAAACAGGACATTCGGTCGTTTTTACTTCTACCGACGGCATTTTGAGATCGGAATCATACAGCCTGAATCTGATCGGAGGCTCTATGAACTTTGCGTTGAGCGCAGTCGCGATCTCTCTCGCAAGTCCTACGATAGAATGACAATCCGGTCGGTTTGCCGTTATGGAAATATCCAGGACCGTATCCTTTAACTTCAAAGCGGAAACAATATTCTCGCCTATCCTCAATTCTTCATCGAGGATCAATATCCCGTCGACGGACGCGCCGTCCACAAACGCTTCGCTTATATTGAGTTCGCTTCCCGAGCAAAGCATGCCGTAACTCATAACGCCTCTAAATAGAGATGTCGTGATAACTTTTCCGTTAGGAAGAACGGCTCCGTCCTTTGCCACGGGGACCAGATCGCCGATATTTACATTGTCGGCGCCCGTTACGATAGTGAGATTTTCGCTCCCAACATTAACAAAACAAATTTTAAGTTTATCGGCGTCGGGATGTTCGGATATGTCTACGATTTTTCCCACATATACGCCCGAAATATCATTTCCGTATTCGATGATATTTTCGACTTCGAAACCGATATTCGTAAGAGCGTTGCAAACGTCCTCAACGCCGACGTCCAAGTCGATATATTCTTTTAACCAGCTTATGGGTAACTTCATGATCTCCTCCTAAAATTGCTTCAAAAAGCGGATATCGCCCTCAAAAGGAACTCGCGCGTCGTTGATACCGTGAATTATAGCGGTTATCCTGTCGAGCCCCACGCCAAACGCAAAGCCTGTATAAATATCGGGATCGATATCGCAACCGAGCAAAACCTTGCGATTTACCATGCCCGCGCCCAAAATTTCTATCCAGCCCGTTCCCTTGCAAACATTGCAACCTTTTCCGCCGCAATGAACGCACGAAACGTCCACTTCAACGCTCGGTTCGGTAAACGGGAAATGCGACGGACGAAATCTTATCCTCGTATCTTCGGCAAAAAAGTGTTTTGCAAACGACGACAAAGTGCCTTTGAGATCGCACATGGTTATCCCCTTATCGACCACAAGACCTTCCATTTGGTGAAAGCACGGAGTATGGGTCGCGTCTGCTTCGTCGCTGCGAAAAACTCTGCCGGGCGAAATCATTTTTATAGGCGGTTTGATCTTTTCCATAGTACGGATCTGCCCCGCGGAAGTTTGAGTGCGCAAAATAATGTTGTCCGTCACAAAGAACGTGTCTTGCGGTTCACGCGCGGGGTGATCGGGCGGAATATTCAGCATATCGAAATTATAATAAGTTGTTTCTATCTCGGGAGAATCGGTTACTATAAATCCCATGCACACAAAAAAGTCGATCGCTTTGCGCTTGATATCATTGAGCGGATGGACTTTACCTATCGGTCTTTTTCGGTCTATGGAGATATCGATCTTCTCTTTCATCAACCTTTCGTTAAGTTCGATTTGTTCGAGCCGCGCAAGTTTGTCCGTGAATGCCGTTTCGAGTTCGACTCTTGCGTCGTTCACGATCTTGCCGACGACGGGACGTTCATCGGCGCTTACGCTTTTTAAACTACGCAAGATCAAAGTTAGCTCTCCGCTCTTGCCCAAAACTTCGACTTTCAAATCATTCAATTCCTTAGCGGAATCGAGTTTTTCGATTTTTGCCATTGTCCTTTCGACAATCTGAGAAATTTTTTCTTTCATTGCTCCTCCGTAAAAAATAAAAACGCCCTAAAAAACATTAGGGCGCATGATAACGCTGTACCACCTAATTTCGCTTGACAACAAGCCTCATTCCGAGAATAACGTATCCCGACGGCCGCCTACTACTGCTTCAACGGCAGGCTCCTGCGGTGAAAATTTTCCGTTCATGCGTTCTTTCAGCCACAAAACGCTCTCTGTCTATTCGAACGTATCTTATGCCGCAATCTTTGCCTGAGATGATTGTATCACAAAATAAGGCAATAATGCAAGCATTTTTATGCCGATTAAGGTATAAGATTGAGTAAATCGTTCAAATTATGCGTGCCGAAATATACTTCGGGCACCTTGCCTATGATAAGATTCTCGCAAAGCAAGATTTCGGTATTTGTTCTTACGACGTTATCCGCTCCCGGCATGACGACCTTTATGTCTGCAAAAACATTGAGCATGATCTTGTGGCGAGTCTGATTTATCCCCGCCGCAATAAATTCCGATGAAAAAGACGAATTTACCGAACCTATGGGAAAAACCTTGATAAATACGTCAGGTCCCTGTCCCGAAAGCATAGTTATGCCCGTGAGCGACCCCAAAGGTATGGGAACGCCCTCTTTACCGAGCGTTTCGATCTTTTTCTGCGAAGCGTCGATAGCTTTGCGTGAAATGCTGTTTATAAGGGCGGTGTTCGTCGTGACCATTTGCAGGTTGCCGTCCTTATCCATGATATAGTCTACCATGTTCAAAAAAAGATAATCGCTAAGCACTTCGTCGCACGCCGAATGTATCGCGACCTCGGCAAGAGCGTTTACTTCCTTTGTCGAAACCTGTTCTATTATCGGATTGACGTTGAAATTTATATGCAAGATAAGCAATAGTACAATGCCGCCGAGTATTATAAGCGCGATGATCGTTTTTCGTTTCAGCTTAGACATATTTTTATATATGCGCGATAGAAAGAAAAAATTATAAGTTTTCGACTTTTTTCTCTGATCATGTCAGACATAAACAGTACGACAATGAATTATTTGAATTTCATATGCGTAAAAAAAGATAGGACTCATAATATCCTATCTTTAAAAAAATATATTTGTCGTTTTTTATTTCTTTTCTACGATCTTAGCGGCTTTGCCTGCAAGATTACGCAAGTAGTAAAGTTTTGCCCTGCGAACGCGACCTTTCTTAACGACCTCGATATGGTCGATACGGGGCGAATGAAGCGGGAACGTTCTCTCAATACCTACTCCGAACGAAACGCGCCTAACGGTAAATGTTTCATTGACGCCGCCATGCTTGCGCGCAATGGCGATCCCCTCAAATGCTTGAAGTCGCTCGCGGTTGCCTTCGACGACCTTAACGAATACCTTAACGGTATCGCCGACGCTGAACTGAGGAACTTCCTTTTTCATGTACTCTTTTTCAATAGATTCGATAATATTCATGACTAACCTCCTTTAACGAAATGTTCATGGACCGAACTTCTCTTCGGAACCAGCGGAACATTCGAGTCACAACTTATATATTATAGCAAAATTCATTTTGTAAAGCAAGCGTTTTTAAGCCGTTTTTACATTTTTTATACAATATTATACCTTTTTTCAGTTGTTGTATTCTGCACTTTTACGAAATTCCTCGCAAAAGTCCCCGTATCTATCTTCCAGGATAGCCTCGCGTATTCTCTCCGTAAGTCTTATAAGATAACTTATGTTATGCAGACTCAACATTCTGCCGCCCAATATCTCGTCCGAATTTATGAGGTGACGGAGATATGCCTTGGTATAATGCGTACAGCAATAGCAATCGCATTTGTCGTCGAGCGGCGTAAAGTCATCCTTGTAGACGGCGTTGCGAACGACCACTCTGCCTTGCGAAGTGAAAGCCGTTCCGTTGCGGGCGATCCTCGTCGGCAACACGCAATCCATCATATCTATGCCTCTCAAAAAGCCCTCCACAAGGCAATCGGGACTGCCCACGCCCATAAGATAGCGCGGCATATTTTCGGGATAATGCGGACGCATTTCGTCGAGGATCTCATACATTACTTCTTTGGGCTCGCCTACGCTCAGACCGCCTATCGCAAGTCCGCACTCGGCAAATTCCGCCGTAGCTTTGAGCGATTGCAATCTCAGATCCTTAAATACGTTGCCTTGCACTATGGGGAAAAGCGCTTGATCGTCCCTGCTTTTATGATCGACGCATCGCCTTAGCCAATCTATCGTCCTGCGCATGGCGACTTCGGAATCCTCATAGGACGTTCCGAATTTCGTGCATTGATCGAAAGCCATGATTATGTCGGCACCCAAACTTTCCTCGATCTCCATAGCTTTTTCGGGCGTAAAGACATGCTTGCTGCCGTCTATGTGCGAATGAAAGGTCACGCCGTTGTCATCGATCTTGTTGAGTTCCGCAAGCGAAAAAACCTGAAATCCGCCGCTGTCGGTAAGTATGGGCTTATCCCACGCCATGAATTTATGCAAGCCGCCCGCCGCCTCCACTGTTTTATGCCCGGGACGCATATACAAATGGTAGGTATTAGCCAAAATTATTTGCGCTCTCGCCTTTTCAAGTTCTTCGGGCGAAAGCGATTTGACCGTCGCTTGCGTGCCCACAGGCATAAAAACAGGCGTGATTATCTTTCCGTGCGGAGTCGTAAGCTCACCCACGCGTGCGCCCGTTTGCTTACAAACATGTATTGTTTTATATTCGAATTTTTTCATTTATATCCTTAAACCGTAAATTATTTTTAGAACGTATTCCTTTCGTTATTTACAAACAGCCTCCGATATTCTTCTCAAAAAATTTGCATTTTTAATTTCATTTGCATTTTCATTGCCCTGCTGTTTTTCATCCTCTTTCTTCTCTTCCTCAGTCCTATTATCAACCCACTGCCTAGTCTCTCTATCATAATAATATTTAGGAAGTTCCACACTTGTTTTGCCAACATCAAAAATTGTAAATTCATTCTCATCCTGTTCTTCTTTAGGGTTATCATAGGTAAATTTGAGTCCTTCATCTGTAAATTGAACACTTCCTTGAATTCTGTTTGGCGTATTATATCTCCAAAATTGATAATCAAAATCATATGAATATACTGAAAAATCTAATGTTTTTAATATTTCTAAAGCATCCTTAACATCTTGAACATAAATATTATAAAAATAGTTGTTATAGCCTTTAGACCACTTATTATTAAATATACTAAATTCAATAGCATCATCACTATCATTTTTAACGTAAAACATTATTTCTTTTTTGCTTTTATCATAATTATTAATGTATTGAACATTATTCTCATCAAATTTTAATAATTTAATTTTGCTAGAACTACCTTCAGATAAACTTAGTATATTCCTTAACACAGAATAATTATTGCATTCAAGAGATTTTACAAATTCATCAAATTTAGTTTTAAAACCAATAAAGTCAACTTTTGTATAATCCTGCCAAACATTTTTTGGCAACTCAACTTCAATATTTGGGCTGATATTTACATATCCTGATTTATCGTCAATTTTAAATGCTATCTTTTTCGTATCGCTTTCAAGTTCTTTTACATTAAAGGTTAAAGAAACTTCTTGATTTTGTTCATTTACGCCATTTATTTTCACTTCGTCATTATTTAGCATCTCTAGGGATAGCCAATTTATATCATCAATATTAAAATTTAAAACACCAAAAGGATCATCCCCGTCAAAATAGAGTTTTGTATAAGATGAGCCACTTTTATAAGTAAAGAGAATTTTATCGCCCTCTTTGTTATAATAATTTTCAATGCCATTCTTTCTGTTTTCATAATACAAAATATCATTAAAAAAACTATAACTGCTATATTCGTCGTTATTAAGTTTCCAACTAAAGCCAGATTTAATATCTTTAATGCTATTTAAATATTTAGGAAGTTCTTGTTTAAAAATATCAGACTCACTGGTATATTCTTCCCCTACAACTATCTGCTGTTTAGGAGGTTCTTCAATCACAGGCGGTTTTTTATTAATTTGAACCAATTTATAAACAATTCCTCCGATAAGGACAAGACATATTGCCGTACAAAGAGTTATCAAGACTTTTTTTAAACGTTTATTATTAGTCATAAGTTCCTCCAATGTAAAAACATAAAATCATCAAACCAAATTGTTAAACAACAAAATCCTCATTTATCATTTTGCAAAATCACAACGCTTTACAAAAGCAGGCACGCGTCGCCGAAACTGAAAAATCTGTACCTATTCTCTACGGCATATTTATAAAGTTCGAGCGTCTCTTCCCTGCCGCAAAAGGCGGATACAAGCATTATGAGCGTGCTTTCGGGCAAATGAAAATTGGTTATAAGAGCGTCCACCGACTTGAATTTATACGGGGGATAAATGAAGATATCGGTATTGCCGCTGCCCGCGCGTATATGACCGCTGTCGTCGGTCGCGCTCTCCAACACGCGGACGCTCGTTGTCCCTACCGCAACGATCCTGCGCCCCTCTCTCTTTGCAGCGTTGAGCCTGTTCGCGGCGTCAGCCGTCACAGAATAAAACTCGCTGTGCATCTTATGATCGAGGATATTTTCGGTCTTTACGGGTCGAAAAGTGCCAAGCCCCACATGAAGAAGTACTTCGACCACTTCCACGCCCATGTCTTTTACTTCGGACATAAGCCGAGGCGTAAAATGCAATCCCGCCGTAGGAGCCGCGCTCGATCCGTCCACCTTGGCATATACGGTCTGATAGCTGTCCTTATCTTTGAGTTTTTCGTGGATATAATGCGGTAAAGGCATTTCGCCTATATTGTTGAGTATATCCTCGAACACGCCGTCAAATTCGAATCGGACTACTCTTATTCCGTCTTCGCAGATCTGTAAAACGGTAGCGGCAAGGTTATCCGAGAATACGATCTTATCGCCGATCATGGCTTTACGCGCGGGACGGGCAAGCACTTCCCAATCGGTCATGTTTATCCGCTTATGCAACAAAAACTCCACTTTTGCGCCCGTAGGTTTATTGCCGTATATTCGAGCGGGCAAAACTTTCGTGTTGTTGATAACAAGCACGTCGCCTTTATTCAGAAAATTAGGAAGATCCCGAAAAACACGATCGTATTTTTCCTTGTTATGTCTGTCATAAACAAGCAATCTCGCGCTGTCACGCGGTTCTATCGGCGATTGCGCAATAAGTTCGGGCGGTAATTCGTAATAGAAATCGCTTTTATTCATCGTCCTTATCCGCCTTATCGAACAGACTTATCTGTTTGAGCGCAGCCTCGCTCATGCTCAATCCCAAATGCTTATAAGCGGCAGGCATAGCCACCCTTCCCCTCGGCGTCCTCGAAATAAAACCGAGTTGAAGTAAAAACGGTTCCACGACGTCCTCGATCGTTACCGCCTCCTCGTTGGTTGCCGCCGCCAAAGTGTCGAGCCCCACGGGACCGCCGTTGAACTTACTTATTATAGCCTCCAATATCTTGCGATCGGTATAATCAAGTCCCAAAGAATCGACTTCGAGATGTTCGAGCGCATGATCGGCGACCTTTTTGTTTATGCCGCTCTCTCCCATGACTATCGCGAAATCACTCACGCGCTTTAATAGTCTGTTGGCGATACGAGGCGTACCGCGACTGCGACTTGCAATATCCATACATGCGTCTTCGTCGATCCTTATGTTCAGGATCTCCGACGATCGTCTGATTATTTGCGCAAGTTCGTTGGGCGCATACAATTCCAATCTGCAAATAACTCCGAATCGGTCGCGCAAAGGACTTGTGAGCATTCCCGCTCTCGTCGTCGCTCCTATCAAAGTGAAATGAGGCAAGGACAGTCGCATACTTCGAGCGGCGGGACCTTTGCCTATGACGATATCGAGAGCAAAGTCTTCCATAGCGGGATATAGAACTTCCTCCACCGCTCTGTTTAGGCGATGTATCTCATCTACAAAAAGCACATCGTTTTCGTTCAAATTGGTGAGTATCGCCGCCAAATCGGCTGCGCGCTCTATCGCAGGACCGCTCGTTATGCGAAGTTGTACGCCGAGTTCATTGGCGATTATGTGCGACATGGTGGTCTTGCCCAGCCCGGGAGGTCCGTATAAAAGGACGTGATCCAGCGCCTCGCCACGCTTTTTGCTCGCCTCGATAAAGACTTGCAAATTGTCTTTCATCTTCTGCTGTCCGACGTATTCGCCAAAAGATTTCGGGCGCAACGAATTTTCTTCGCTGTCCAAATCGAGTTTTGTACTTGTCACAAATCTGTCTTCTTCGAACATTATCAACCTCTTTTAAGCGCGGCTTTTACCACTTCTTCCACAGTCATGCCTTTTACATCTATCTTCTTTATTGCGTTGACAGACTCCTGCTTGGAAAATCCGAGCGCCATCAAAGCAAGCAACGCGTCGTCGCCGATGTCGCTTTGTAAAACATTGCTTTCGGCGGAAGTATCCATCGAAAATTCTTCGCCCAGCTTATCATGCAGTTCAAGCACGATCCTTTCGGCGGTTTTCTTTCCAACGCCCTTGATCGCGCTGAGAGCCTTCGAATCTCCGCTTGCAATGGCGACGCAAAGTTCGTTGAGGGACAGTCCGCTGAGTATGCCGATCGCTCCTTTTGCGGCAATTCCGCTTATCGAGATCAATCGCAAAAACATGGCTTTTTCCTCCTTGGAATAAAAGCCGAAAAGCGACATTCCTCCCTCGTATACATTCAAGTATGAATAAAGTTTGACATTATCATTGGGTTTGAGATCGTTGACGCAGAACCGGCTCACGTTAAATTCATAGCCTATTCCGCCTACTTCCAAAACGACCGTATTCGGTCTTAACTCCGTTACCGTTCCGATAAAATAATCAAACATATCGTCCTCGCTTTAATTCAAAACTCTTTGATTGTATTGCGCCGTATGAGCGTGACAGATCGCAGCGGCAAGCGCGTCCGCGGCGTCGTCGGGCTTAGGTTCTTCACTTAGTCCCAAAAACGCCTTTACCATATACTGCATTTGCTTTTTGTCCGCTCTGCCGTTGCCCGTAAGCGCCTGCTTTATTTGAAGCGGCGTATACTCGTACAAGTGACCGCATTCTTTTATGGCGCACAAAAGAATGACTCCGCGCGCCTGTGCGACCTTTATGCCCGTCGTTATGTTGGTATTGAAAAACAACTCCTCTACCGAGATAGCGTCGGGCTTACACTTCCTGATTATGTCTGACATAGCGTCGTTCAAAATCGCCAAACGCACGGGAATACTCTCGTTTTTCGGAGTTTCTATCACTCCGTAATCGATCGTTTTCAATCCTCGCGGCGTCTTATCTATTATGCCGTACCCTATCGTGGCATAGCCGGGATCTATTCCCAATATCCTCATTCGATATTCTCCGTAAGGTCGGGTTCGTACATATAAACGCCTTTGGAGCGACGATTCTTCAAGATGTTTTGGCGGTCCTTCATGCCGTATATCCTGTCCGCTTTCAGGAACAGCTCATCGAGCATACCCGCGTCATAAAAGCTGAACTGCCCCTCATCGGTAAAAATGATATGGTCTACAAGGCAGGTATTGATCGTTTGCAGTATGTAAAACAGCGCGGTGGTCGCGTCACAATCTTGTTGCGACGGTTGCAATGAACCGCTCGGATGATTGTGAGCAATTATTATCTTTCGCGCCTTCGTCCTCGTAACGAGCGATACGATCTTGTTGTTATCCAATGTAGTAAAATCCACAAGTCCTTCGCTTATGGCGGCAATCTGCAAAACTTTGTCGTTGATGTCGAGCGCCATGCAATACGCATGCTCTTCGGGACGCTCTATAAAGTACGGAGCCAACGCCTCTATCGCCTGTTTTACTGTTGCAACGACCGCTTTCGGTTTTTGACGCGACAATTCGGCTTTTCGATAAATAGCATAAAAGCAAGATAACAATGCCGCCGCATTCCTCGTCATATTCGGAGCGTCCAGAAGCTCGTATTTAGAAGCCCTCAACACGCCGTTAAGATTGCCGAACATATTTATAAGTTCATGCGCTATGGGATTCGTGTCCTTACGGGGAATAACAAAACTCAAAAGATATTCAAGCGTTTGATAATCGCTGAAAGTTACAAGATCGGGATCGTTTTCCGCCGCCACTCTCAGTCTTTCTCTGTGCCCATCATGTAATTTCTTTTCCTTATCCGAATCCATTGTAGTTTTATTCCTCGTCCTCTTCCTCGGGCAATTCCGCATTATGATAAACATTCTGCACATCGTCGCTCTCTTCAAAAGAATCGAGCATGCGCATTACCTTTTTAAGATTATCTTCGTCCAGCGAAATATAATTCGACGGTATCATGCTCACTTCTGCGGAAACAAATTCATATCCCGCGTTTTCGAGTTTTTCTCGCACGGAAGAAAATTCGTTGGGATCGGTCAACACTTCATAGCTGCCGTCCTCGATATTGAAATCTTCGGCTCCCGCGTCCAATGCCGCCATCATCACTTCGTCGTCGTCCATTCCGTCTTTCTTTTCTATTATGATAATGCCCTTATTGCTGAACAAATACGACACGCAACCGTTAGTGCCCATAGAGCCGCCCGACCTATCGAATATGTGCCTTACGTCGCTGGCGGTCCTGTTCTTGTTATCGGTAAGCGTTTCAACTATGACCGCCGTTCCGCCGGGACCGTATCCCTCGTAGGTTATCGTTTCGTAATTTATGGATCCGAGTTCGCCGCTTGCTTTTTTGATGCTGCGCGTAATATTATCGCCCGGCATATTGTTTGCTTTTGCCTTTGCGATGACGTCGCGCAATTTAGAGTTTGTAGACGGATCGGGACCGCCGAATTTAACCGCTACGGCGATCTCTCTGCCTATTTTGGTGAACACTTTGCCGCGCGCGGCGTCCGTTTTTCCCTTTTGTCTTTTTATTGTTGCCCATTTGCTATGTCCTGACATGATTTCCTCCATTTAATATTTGTAATAGTACATAAGAATCCCCGCGCTCACAGAAGCGTTCAGCGACTCCATTTCCTCCATGGGAATGGTGCATATCGAATTGCATTTCTCCAATATTTCGCTTCTGATCCCGTTTGCTTCATTGCCTATTACAATACAAAGTTTTTTTTGTTTAGCGCTTTCAAAAACGCTTTTGCCGCCCAATGCGGCGCCTATTATATTGTACCCTTTTTCAGCTATAATGTCAATAAAATTCCCTATATGCAATCTCGCTTTGGATAAAGCCGATACGCAACTTCGCACGACTTTGGGATTATAAACGTCCACGCAGTCGTCGCATACGATCTCGTATCCCGCAGCCACCGCCGTTCTTATAATGGCGCCCATATTCCCCGGATCGCGTATCCTGTCAAGATAAATCACATAGTCGGACGAGATCTCCGATCGGAGTTTTGTTTTCGCGATCGCCACGATTCCGGACGCCGTATCGGTCATGCTTAGCTTAGCCATCAGCTTGTCAGTCAAATAAACGACTTTTTCCATATCGAGCCGAGCGTCGGAAAATCCTTCGACGGCGAATATGACCTTTATATATTCGTTCGGCGTATCGACGATCCCTCTCAGACCCTCGATAAGATATTCGCCGCTTAGATCCCGATATTTCTTGATTTTAAGTTTATTGGCGCTTTTATATAACTTATTTTCTTCCGAAGTTATGATTTCCATAAAATTAAAGCACCTTAAAAGGTGCTTAGAATTTACTTACAAGCATTTGCCGCAGTTTCGGCAAGTTTTGCAAATGTAGCGGCGTCGTTTACCGCTATGTCGGCAAGCACTTTTCGGTTAAGGTCTATACCGGCAACTTTAAGACCGTGCATAAACTTACTGTACGAAAGTCCGTTAAGTCTTGCAGCTGCATTGATACGCGCTATCCAAAGTTGACGAAATTGTCTTTTCTTTTGACGGCGACCGATAAATGCGTACATTTGCGATTTCATTACCGCTTCTCTTGCGATACGGTAAGACCTCGACTTAGAGCCAAAATATCCTTTGGCCAATCTCATTATCTTTCTTCGTTTTTTAACGGCGTTAACAGCTCTTTTAATTCTCATGATAACTCACACTCCTTACTTCTGAATCATGGTACGAACAGTTCTGTTCTGCTTTTTGGAAGCCATAAGTTCTCCCTTCCTCAAACCCATCTTGCGTTTGCTGGATTTTTTGGTAAGAATATGGTTCTTTCCTTGGTGGGCAAGTTTGACACGCCCCGTTTTTGTTACGCGGAAACGCTTTTTTGCGCCGCTGTGTCCTTTCATTTTTGGCATTTCTATTTCCTCCGAGAATTATTTTTTGGGTTGTAAAATCATAATTATGTTTCTGCCTTCGGTCAAAGGCTTTTTGCCTATTTCCGCAACATCACCAACGAGATTGAAAAAATCGTTCATAACGTCCATTCCGAGCGAAGCATGAGCCTGTTGACGACCGCGCATTCTTATGGATACCTTTACCTTATCTCCGTTTTTGAGAAATTTCGTCGCCTGTTTTGCTTTGGTTTCGAGATCGTGCGTGTCTATCGTCATGGATAGCCAAACTTCTTTTACTTCGGTCACCTTTTGATTTTTCCGTGCGTCCTTTTCCTTTTTTGCGGCGTCGAAACGGAATTTGCCGTAGTCCATGATCTTGCACACGGGCGGATTGGCTGTCGGGCTTATCTTGACAAGGTCAAGATTCTTTTCGTCGGCAATCCTGTTTGCCTGCAACGAGCTCATAATGCCGAGTTGATTTCCGTTTTCGTCGATCACTCTTATCGCGGGATCGGTGATTTTGTCGTTAATTTCAACTTCCTTAATAATGGTGTTATTCCTCCAAAAACAAAATTATGAGCGGAAACAGATCATCCGCTCATAAATAAAAACACATTTCTGCGTATAATTATTTTGTTGCGTTACCAATCCGAGTATACCCGACTGGTGAGATAAATCTACTTCCAACTTGAATATTATACGACAATAAATTCAATATGTCAAACGTTTGACAGCCTACTTGCAAACTTTTTTATCGATTTCGTCCTTTAATTTAGCTATAAAGTCCTCTTTTTTCATCTGTCCGAGGTCGCCGTTACTGCGCGATCTTACGGAAATAACTCCGCTATCCTTTTCTTTATCGCCCAAAATTATCATATAAGGCACCTTTTCCATCTGAGCTTCTCTTATCTTATAGCCTATCTTTTCGCTTCTGACGTCCACTTCGCATCTCAATCCATTACGGGTAAGTTCATCGCATAATTGTTTTACGTCGTCGATCGTTCTGTCGGTAAGCGACATAAGTTTTACCTGAACGGGGCTTATCCAAAGCGGCAACGCTCCCGCATATTTTTCGATGAGCATAGCCATAACGCGTTCATAACAACCAAATGCACTGCGGTGGATAATGTACGGGTGTTTCTTTTCTCCGTTTGCGTCCACATACCACATATCGAATTTTTCGCTGAGGAACATATCCACCTGAATGGTCATGAGCGTGTCCTCTTTGCCGTAAACATTGCGACATTGGATATCGAGTTTGGGCCCGTAGAACGCGGCTTCGCCCTTTGCCTCGAAATACTTTATGCCCAAATGATCGAGGATCTTTTTCATTCTTTCCTCGGCGTTGTTCCATTCCTCGGCACTGCCTATATACTTATCCCTGTCGTTTTCGTCCCACTTGGAAAATCTGAAAAATACGTCGTCTATCATGCCGAGGCATTGCAGGAAGTAATAGCTGAGCTCGAAACAGCCTCTGAACTCATCTTCGAGTTGCTCGGGCGTGCATATGATGTGACCGTCGCTCAAATGGAATTGTCTTACTCTTATAAGTCCGTGCATTTCGCCCGAAGCCTCTTTGCGGAACAACGGCGAAGTTTCGTTATATCTTATTGGCAGATCGCGATAGCTTTTCAAGCCGTTTCTGTAAATCATATATTGAAACGGGCAAGTCATGGGACGAAGCGCAAACACTTCGTCGTCGCTGTCCGGATCGCCGAGCACAAACATTTTGTCGAGATAATGATCCCAATGTCCGCTTATCTTATAAAGATCGCTCTTTGCCAACGACGGAGTTTTTGTGAGTTGATATCCGCGACGTGCCTCTTCGTCCTCCACAAATCTTTGCAATATCTGAAAAAGTTTTGCGCCCTTGGGCATGAGCAACGGCAATCCCTGTCCTATCTTTTCTTCCGTCATAAAATAGCCGAGTTCTCTGCCCAATTTGTTGTGGTCGCGACGCTTTGCCTCTTCGAGTTGTTCGAGATATTCGGTAAGATCGGATTTTTTATCGAAAGCGGTGCCGTATATTCTCGTGAGCATCTTGTTCTTCTCGTTTCCACGCCAATATGCTCCTGCGATCTGAGTAAGTTTGATGAATTTGACTTTGCCCGTGCTCACAAGATGAGGTCCGCGGCAAAGATCCACGAATTGACCCTGTCTGTAAAAAGTCAATTCGGCGTCTTTGGGCAGATCGTCTATAAGCTGGATCTTATACGGTTCGTCGAACCCTCTCATTTGAGTGATCGCCGATCTGCGTGAAACGTTCAACCTTTCTATGGGGAAATCCGCCTTTATGATCGCTTGCATTTCCTTTTCGATGAGTTCGAAATCGTTGACAGTTATCGGCGAGGCGAAGTCGAAGTCATAATAAAATCCGTTAGCTATGCTCGGACCTATCGCGAGTTTGGCATTGGGATAGATATTCTTGACCGCCTGTGCCAAAATATGCGCCGCCGTATGTCTGTAAGCGTTGCGTCCCTCTTCGTCCTTAAATGTCAGAACTTCGAGTTTGCAATCCTTGGTGAATTTATATGTCAGATCCACCAAAGTATCGTCGACTCTTGCTATTAACGCCGCGCGAGCAAGTCCCTCGCCAATCGTGGGCAAAAGTTCGAGTATCGTGCTGTTTTCACAAGCAGATATAACGGAGCCGTCTTTTAAAGTAACATTGATATTCATTGCAATTCTCCTATAAAAAAATCCTCAGCCATTCGACTAAGGACGATAATTACCGTGATTCCACCTTATTTCGCATATATAATATGCCTCATTTTATCGGAATACGCCGATCCGTTTCCATAAAGGGTGGTTTCATTATCCGACCATATTATGCCCATTCCAGCATCGGGCACTCTCTGTGAATATGTTTCGTCGAAAATTACTTGTCCCTTCTAAGGAAATTAACAACATAAATATTATAATGCTCGAAATTGAATTTGTCAATAGTTTTTAGAAAATTTTTTAAAAAACATTTTGCGCTGTATAAATCAGCATTTTGTACTGATTATGTCAGACATAAACAGGCGTTAGTACAGCTTTGGCTTGCAAACGCCCGTACAAAATGTAAGAACATAGACGTCGCTTGCTCCGCTTTTTATCAGCTCCTTTGCGCAACTTCCCGTCGTGGCGCCTGTCGTAAACACGTCGTCGATAAGTAAAATGCTTTTCTTTTTGTACTTATCATTCGCACGAAAGCTATCTTCCGCCTCTTTAAAACGCTCTTCCCTGCTTAGTCTTGCAAAATTGTTGGAATATTTTATCCTTTTCAGACTATCCACCAACGGTTTATTCACTATTTGCGACAATTCCGACGCAATGAGTTGAGCCTGATTATAGCCTCTCGATTTTTCACGTTTGATATGCATAGGCACAAAAGTTATAAAATCGATATACCAATCGTTTTTATAATATTCGTCGGCAAGATATTGAGCCATTATCTTCGCGATATATTTTTGCCCGCCGTATTTTAATCTGTATACCAGCTTTTGAGCTTTTCCCTCATAAACAAACGGCGCTCTCGCCTCTTTAAAATCACGACCGTGGTTCATGCAATCGTCGCAATATACCGTAGATTCGCCTACCGCTCTTCCGCATTTCGGACAAAAACGGATGTTCGCCGTCAACGAACATCCGCTGCATATCCGATATCTGTTTTCTTCAAACAGATCTTTTCCGCAAACAGCACATTTTATGTTTTGCGGATACAACATTTGTAAAAGAATACTTTTGATCTTCAATTATTTGATAAGCGCGAGAGTTTCGCGTGCGATAACGAGCTCTTCGTTGGTAGGAATGATATAAGCCATAGCGCTGCTTCCGTCCACGGAGAGTTTTATCGCGTCGCCCTTACCGGGATCGAGGTTCTTTTCCTTGTCGTATTTCATTCCCATGAATGCCAAAGAATCGAGGACCGCGGATCTTACTTCGGGAGTATGCTCTCCTATTCCGCCTGTAAAAGCAATAAGATCGAGCCCGCCGAGCGCGGCAACATACGATCCGACATATTTGAGAACTCTGTATGAGAACATGTCGAGAGCCAAACGGCAACGATCGTTGCCGGCAGCTATTCCCGCAAGAAGATCGCGGAAGTCGTTGCTCACGCCGCTTATACCCAAAACGCCGCTCTTTTTGTTGAGATAAGTGGTTATTTCATGAATATTCATGCCCTTTTTGTCGCTGAGATATTCAAGTACAGCGGGATCGAGATCTCCGCAACGAGTACCCATTATCAAACCTTCGAGAGGCGTAAGTCCCATAGACGTATCTATGCACTTTCCGTCCTTTACCGCGCTTATACTTGCGCCGTTTCCAAGGTGGCAAACTATTATCTTGCCCTTATAGCCGAGGATCTTTTCCGCTTCGCCGCTCACGAACAAATGGCTCGTGCCGTGGAATCCGTACTTACGAACGCGGAAATTTTTATAATCTTCATACGGAACGCCGTACATATAAGCGTAGTCCGGCATGGTCGAATGAAAAGTGTTATCAAAAACCGCAACCATGGGAGCCTTGGGCATTACCTTTTGGCAAGCCTTTATTCCCATGAGGTTCGCGGGTTGATGCAAAGGCGCGAGGTCTATATTGTGTTCGATCGCTTTGAGCACGTCGTTCGTAATAAGTTGACTGCAAGTGAAATCCTCTGCGGCATGCACAACTCTGTGTCCTACTGCGGAAATTTCATCCATGGATCGTATAACGCCATGCTGTTTGTCAACAAGCGCATTAAGAACAAGGCTTATCGCCTCGACATGAGTCGGCATAGGTTCCTTGATCACAAATTCCCCCGCCGAAGTCTTATGCGTAAGCACAGAACCGTCAATGCCTATTCTCTCGCAAAGACCCTTTGCAATGACGCTCTCGTCGTCCATATTGATAAGCTGATATTTTAGCGAAGAACTTCCCGCATTTATAACCAATATTTTCATTATGATAATTTCTCCCGATCAAATTTCCGTTTGCAAAGCCGTGATAGATACAACGTTTACAATATCCTCTACCGAGCAACCGCGGCTGAGGTCGTTGACAGGCATATTGAATCCTTGGCAAATAGGTCCGACAGCTTCTGCTCCCGCAAGTCTTTGAACGAGTTTATATCCGATATTTCCCGCTTGAAGATCGGGGAAGATCAAAACGTTCGCCTTACCCGCAACATTACTTCCGGGCGCTTTGAGAGATGCGACCTTATCCACTATTGCGGCGTCGAGTTGCAATTCGCCGTCAACAGCAAGATCGGGCGCATTTGTCTTTACAAGAGCGGTCGCCGCCGTCACCTTGTCAACAAGTTCGTGCTTAGCGGATCCCTTTGTCGAGAACGAAAGCATTGCCACCTTGGGAGAAATTCCCGCTACGTTCTTGGCTGTCTTTGCGCTCGATATGGCTATATCGGCAAGCTGCTCTGCGGTCGGGCAAGGATTTACGGCGCAATCGCCGAATACCATTATGCCGTTTTCACCGTATTTACTACCCTGCGGAAGGACCATGATAAAGCAACTGCTTACGGTGTTTATCATGGTC
>CANQFK010000010.1 GCA_947598585.1 uncultured Clostridia bacterium | reverse complement strand
AAAAAGGTGTTGTTTTTGTTTCGACAATCCATAAGGCAAAGGGACGTGAATTTGATTGTGTTTATCTCTTACTTAATTATGTAAATTTGGATTCGGATGAAAACAAGCGAAAAGTTTATGTCGGTATCACAAGAGCAAAAAACGAGCTTTACGTCCATTATAACAACGACTTGTTCGGCGGATATGATTTCGAAGTAACAGAAGATGCCGTAAATTATGATGAACCCGAAGAGATAACTCTGCAACTAACGCATAAAGACGTATTCCTCGATTATTTCAAAGATAAGCAGGAGGCGATACTCAATCTGCGTAGCGGGGATAGTTTACAAATTGATGATAATTGTCTACAAACCCCTCGAAGCGGACGATTATACAGTATAGTCAGATTTTCGAAAGCATTCGTTGAAAAAATCAATAAATTGGCGGATATTGGCTATTCTCCCTCCACAGCCACGGTGCGCTTCATACTATGGTGGAAACCAAAAGATGAAGAAAAAGAAATGGCAATCATCTTACCCGAAATAAAATTGGCAAAAAAATAATGATATATTCTATTATCTTTGAACCCACTTTGGTGTTAATATTATTTGAAGGTCTTAAACGACATTAAAAAAGCTTTTAAATTCTCTCATAAAATTTCTCCTACCAAGCAATGTTTCAAATATTGTCGCAAATCAGGATTACATGCGTAAACATAACATCCGTTTATGCCCCTTGACATCATGACCTTATAAGCGTTTATTATATATTTTTTCAGTTCGGCTTCTCCCGTGCCCTTTTTGACGTTTGTATCATAAAACTTCTTCGGGTCTATTACTATTTCTTTTTTGTCTGTATCATAATCTATTTCCTCGCCGAATATCACTCCTACATAGTTCAGATCATAAATTTCGACAAGCGTTTTCTACTCGTTCTCTTGCTTTTTATGTACTTCATCAGTATGCCTCTTGAGGCATATCTCAACTAAGTACGACGTCTATCGGTTTATAGCGTCACGCCCTCGATTTTCAGAAGAAATTTCTTTGTTTCTATCCCGAGCGCAAAGCCGCCGTAGCCGTTATGAGCGACCACTCGGTGGCACGGGACTACTATGGGTATGGGATTTTTGCCCGTGCAACTGCCCGCGCTGCGATATGCCTTGGGACTGCCCGAAAGCGCGGCAAGTTCGCCGTATGTTATCGTCTTGCCGTAGGGAATCTTTTTTATGTTTTCCCACACGCTCAGACAAAAGCTCTTTCCGCACAACTCGACGGGTAAGTCGAACTCTTTCAGCTTTCCGTCAAAGTATGCGGCAAGCTGCCTTATCGCCTCTTTCGTTATCTCGTCCGAGCAAAGTTCGTATTCCGTTTCGGTCGTTTTCGCACGACGCGCGGCAAGTCCTATCGCCTCTTTCGTTATCTCGTCCGAGCAAAATTCGTATTCCGTTTCGGTCGTTTTCGCTCGACGCGCGGCAAGCTGCCTTATCGCAGCTTTCGTTATCTCGTCCGAGCAAAGTTCGCATTCCGTTTCGGTCGTTTTCGCACGACATGCGGCAAAATTACTATTTACAAGTTCTATTTTTGTAAGCGCCCTGCCGTTTGAAAAGATCGCCAATTCGCCTATCGGGGAAAGGTAAATATCCCTATTCATCGACTTCCCACTCGACGTCGTTCGGAAGTTCGACGTTGTATTCGCCGTTGGGGATAATGCTCGCGTTCGACTTGCCGTCCGCTATCGAAATGATATAAAAAAGGGAATTGTCCAGCGTATAACGCACCGTCCTTTGCCCCGCCACAGCGTCGCTCTTGATCACGGACAGAACGACGTTGCCGTGATCGTCCGTTCCTATCTCCGCCGAAGATATAGAATCGATGATATTCTTGTAAGTTTCCGCCGCCGATCCCTTTATCGCGATATCGGGGGACAAATGGTCTTTAAGCGCCGTTACAGCCTCGTCAAAACTCGCGAAATGACGTTTTACGCGCTCGTTTTCGCTAAGCACATATCCGTAAACGCCCGGCATGATCCAGACCTTGGAGGATCCGTCCTCATAATAAAAAAGCTCGTCTTGTTGATAGATCGTTCGTAAGGTGTCTGTCGACAAAAACGACTGTACTTCGTCCCTGTCCACCGCCTGCAAAAAGGTATCCTTGACGTATTGAAGATATTCGTCCTTGTCGACGACCTTTATATCCGCCAATCGTCCGTACTCGTGATCGCCACCGATAAAGGTTATCAGTACTTTCTTTTCGCCCACCTCGCGAGGATATTCGTCCACCTCGTAATCGCTCACGACCTCGACATCTCCCGTGGCGTAATAGACCGTAATGCTGTCGTTCATTGCGGCAAAGTCCTGCTCCTTGTACAAAACATGGTGCATGAACTCCACTTTTTCTATCACTCTGTAAATTTCACCGCCGATCTCCACTCTGTTTGTCTTTTCGGCTTTGAACGTGTAGTAGCCGCCCGACCTTTCGATCTGTTTGCCGTTCACATACACGTCTATCGAGCCGTCGTAGCCCTCGGCGGCGGATACGGCGATCCGTACTTCTTCGCCCACCGTCGCCGACTTGTCGCTTATCCACCAATTGACATGCTCGAACTTGCTCGAAACGATAATGTCGGCTTTTCCCGTGCAAGCGACAAAGGGGAACGCGCACAACAAACAAAACAATACGATAACATACTTTATGTTTTTCATACAGCCTCCGTTGTATAGATTGTATCATGCCGCACGAAAAATGTCAATAGTACGCGCATGAACGTCTATTTTGAGCAAATCCTCATTATTTCGGTCGGAAAAGCATAATGTAAAGCATGAAAACTATTATAAGGTCAATCTTTACCCTTTCGGCTTTTACGTTTATCGAGCGACTTCTCGGTTTTGTATTCAAGATATATTTATCCCGCGAACTCGGAGCGACTTCGCTCGGGATCTACCAGGTGGCTTTTTCTTTTTTTATGGTGCTGCTCACTCTCATAACGAGCGGCATTCCGCTTATGGTGAGCAAACGAACGGCAAAGTGCCGCGCCGAAAACGACCTTTGCGAGGAATACACGATATCCACCGCCGCGCTCATTCTCGGCACGATCGTATCCCTCGCCGTAATAGCGATCATCGTCGTATTTCGCAAATTCATAGCCGAAATGTTCGCCGACCCGCTCAGCATGAAAATAGTGCTGTTTATGCTGCCCGCTCTGCTCTTTTCCGCGGTGTACTCGGCTTTTCGCGGCAACCTTTGGGGCAGGCAAAAGTATACCGTCGTAAGCATACTCGAACTTATAGAGCAGATAAGTCGCATAGTGATATGTATACTGCTGTTCGTTTTCGGCTTCGACAAGATATTCTCCACCGCGCTGTCAATGTCGCTCGCCTGCCTGATAAGCGCCGCGGCTTGTACCGCGGTGTATCTGAGATCGGGCGGAAAATTGATGGATCCAAAGGGCGAGATCCGTCCGTTGCTGCGCGACAGCGCGCCCGTAACGCTATCCCGCGCGGCAAGCAGCGTCATCGCCTCGCTGACGAGCATCGCCGTCCCGTTTATATTGATGAGGCTGGGAAAGACCAACGGCGAAGCAATGTATATATACGGATACAGCGTAGGCATGGCGTTGCCTCTTTTGTATATCCCGTTGACCTTTGTGGGCTCCATGGCGTTCGTCATGATCCCCACGCTGTCGAGGGCGGTGGCGGTAAAAAACGATAGCAGCGTAAAAATGCAGATCGATCGCGCCATTTCAACGGCGATAGTTCTCGGCGGGATATTCATTCCGCTGTTTGCCGCCCTCGGAACTCCCATAGGCGAATTTTTGTATGACAATAACGACGCGGGCAAATTCCTCGCATTTTCGGCATGGCTCATGGCGCCCATTGCGCTCGAAAACATCACCTCTTCCATGATGAACTCGCTCGAACTCGAACTGAAAGCGTTTGTCAACTATCTGATAGGCTCGGCGACGCTCTTTGGCTTTATCTTCATTCTCGGCGACAAATTCACGATCGAAATGCTCGCTGTCGGCATGGGGCTGAGTTTTACCCTGTCGTCCGTCCTGAATATAATCGCCATGCGCAAAATAGCGAAATTCAGGCTCGACTTCATCGTGGTGACGATAAAGACCGTCGCGCTCATGATCCCCGCATATTTCGCTATAAAATGGCTGTTTGATATTCTGCCGCTATCCATGTTCTTCCGCCTCGCGATATGCGCGGGCGCGGGCGTTTCGTTCATGGTCGCGGGCTGCTTTTTGTTCGGCACCCTCAAAACGGAATATTTTTTCAACAAAAAAGAAAAACGAGCCGATAACGCTTGATTTTATAGGAATTTAATGATATAATCGCTTTACAATTTAATCCATGGAGGGCCCAACATTGAGTAGATCTCAACAGGAAATTGCAACTCCGAAAGTTTGCAAACAGCGCGATCGGGCACTTATCGGTAAGACCATCGCGCTGATTTTTGTTTCTTTTTTGGCACTGGGCGTTTTTGCTCTCGGCATCATGCTGATGACCGAAAACGCCGTCATCACGATCGCGCTGCTTATAGCGCTGTCCGTCGCGATAAGCGCCGTCGCCGTGTTCTTTACAAGGCACGAACGGCTGATCGTCAAGATAATCCTCGACGTTCTGACGGGCGAGATAGCCGTGATCCTTATAGCCTACTTCGGCTCGCAGATAAACAAGAGCAATCTCGCAAACAACATAATTTATATGGTCACGATAGGCGTAATGGCTGTACTGCTGATCTGTCTTAACATCATAAAGGTGTACGACGCAAATACCGACGCACGCCGCAGCACAAGATATCTGACCTACGCCGCGACATTCGTCGCTCTCGGCGTCATATTCAAACTTATAGGCAACGCCGTTTCGTCGATAGTTATCATACCCAACATGCGTTTGTCTTTCGTATATATCCCCTGGGTACTTTCGGGAATAGTTCTCGGGCCGATAGGCGGCGTGCTTACTGCGCTGATAAGCGACGTATTGGGGCAACTGACCATAGCCGTCGGCGGCGCGGTCAATCCCCTTACCATGCTTTCAAACGCATTGTTCCCGCTCGCACCCGCGCTCATCTTCAAATTCTTCAAAGGTAAGCACGATTGGCTCAAACTGCTCATAGGCATGCTCGTTTCGCTCGTAATATGCACCATGGGTATAGGATCTTTGGCTCTGTACTTCTTGTACGGATACAACGACACAATGAGTTTTTTCACCTACCTCGTAACTATACGATCGCCTCAGATGATCATAATCGCCGTCAATTACTTGCTTTGCCTGCTCCTGCTGCCTATCATCGATCGTATGCAACTGAAACGGAACATAAAAGAACAATAATCGAAAGACATCTTCGTGCGTCAAAAGTAAAGACGGCAAATTTGCCGCCTTTACTTTCCTTGTCTTAAATTTGAGCTGATCGATAAAAGTCAAATGACCGTTATAATTATTCCCATATCTTTATCTCGTCGCCGTCGCGGTACCAATAATGTAGATCGGGATCATAATTCGGCTCCTGTCGCGGATCATTTGCCGAATAATAGTAACGCGTCGCGGAAAGAAGATCATCATTGTAATCATCTATTTCTATTCCGTTCCATTCTTCCGCCGTGCCGTGATAATATACACTCGTTAAGTTACTGCAACCATAGAATGCGCTTCTCCCTATGCTCGTTACGCTGTTTCCAATAATTACACTCTTTAAGTTATCGCAACCACTGAACGCGTAATCTCCTATGCTCGTTACACTGTTCGGGATCTCTATGCTTGTTAAATTAGTGCAACAATAGAACGTCCAATCCTTAATTTCCGTTACGCCTTCGGGCAATGAAAGTTCATTTACTTCTCTTCCCTCTATATATAACTTTGCTCCATTACTTAATGGATTGGACTTTTCATTTTTAAAGTCTATTTTGCACCATTCCTCTATTGTTCCTTGAAAGTATACATTCTGTAATCTACTGCAACCACTGAACGCATACCACTCTATGCTCGTTACGCTGTTCGGAATTACTATGCTTGTTAAATTAGTGCAATCATAGAATGTGTATTCTCCTATGCTCGTTACGCTGTTCGGGATCTCTATGCTTGTTAAGCTTTCGCAATCACTGAATGCGTAATCTCCTATGCTCGTTACGCTATTTGGAATTTCTATGCTTGTTATGCTACTGCAATTATAGAATGCCAGCAGCCCTACGCTTGTTACACTGTTCGGGATCTCTATGCTTGTTAAATTAGTGCAACCACTGAATGCGCCATCTCCTATGCTTGTTACACTATTTGGAATCTCTATGCTTATTAAACTACTGCAATCCTTGAACGCGTCATCTCCTATGCTTTGCAACTGACTCTCGCCTTCAAATGTTACGCTTTGTAAGCTATCGCAACCATAGAAAGCGCTATACCCTATGTATGTTACGCAACTCGGGATCTCTATGCTTGTTAAGCTACTGCAACCATTAAACGCGCTATTCAAAATAAATTTAGCTTTTTCGTTTATCTCACATTCGGTAATTTCTTTGTTATCGGCTTTTACCAACACCAAATACGGATCATCTTTATTACCCAAGTACTTTGCATTGTTATATATATTATATTTCAAGCTATCGCAACCATTAAACGCGCTATTCCCTATGCTCGTTACGCTGTTCGGGATCTCTATACTTGTTAAATTAGTGCAACCACTGAACGCATACCACCCTATGCTCGTTACGCTGTTCGGGATCTCTATGCTTGTTAAACCACTGCAACCACTGAATGCGTCATCTCCTATGCTCGTTACGCTGTTCGGAATTTCTATGCTTGTTATGCTACTGCAACCATAGAAAGCGCTATTCAAAATAAATTTGGTTTTTTCGTTTATCTTACATTCGGTTATTTCTTTGTTTTCGGCTTTTACCAACACCAAATACTGATTATCTTTATTGCCCAAGTACTTTGCATTGTTATATGTATTATATTTCAAGCTATCGCAATCATAGAACGCTCTATACCCTATGCTTGTTACGCTATTCGGGATCTCTATGCTTGCTAAATTGGTGCAATTCAGGAATGCCCAATAACCTATGCTCGTTACGCTGTTCGGGATAATTATGCTTGTTAAACTTCGGCAACCACTAAACGCGCTATCTCCTATATTCGTTACGCTATTCGGGATAACTATGCTTGTTAAGTTGCTGCAACCACTGAATGCGTTATTTCCTATGCTCGTTACGCTGTTCGGGATCTCTATGCTTGTTAAGTTTTCGCAACCTTCGAATGATCGTTCACCTATGCTTATTACGGGCTTATTATCATAAGTACCGGGTATCACAATTTCGTTATCGTTACATGAACCTATACCTGTTACTATATAAGAATCCGTTCCCTTGTCATATTCGTATGCCAAGCCTTCGGACGGCTTTTTATATTCACAATCGTCGCAAATGTTGTCGTCACCGTAATTGTGCGGCGCCTTATCCGTTATCTCATCGCAACTTTCGCACTTGTGCCAATGTCCCGTTCCGTCGTTTGTCCACTCATTTGAAAATTCGTGTTTGTGCTCGGGCGGAGTAACGCTACTTTCTTTTTTATATCCACAATCGTCACAAATATCGTCATCGCCGTAATTGTGCGGCGCCTTGCCCGTTATTTCATCGCAACTTTCGCATTTGTGCCAATGGCTCGTTTCGTCTTTTGTCCACTCATTTGAAAATTCGTGTTTGTGCTCGGGCGGAGTGACGCTACTACCTTTTTTATATTCGCAGTCGTCGCATATATCGTCATCGCCGTAGTTATGCGGCGCCTTGCCCGTTATCTCATCACAACTTTCGCACTTGTGCCAATGGCTCGTTTCGTCTTTTGTCCACTCGTTTGAAAATTCGTGTTTGTGCTCGGGCGGAGTGACGCTACTACCTTTTTTATATCCGCAATCGTCGCATATATCGTCATCGCCGTAATTGTGCGGCGCCTTATCCGTTATCTCATCGCAACTTTCGCACTTGTGCCAATGACCCGTTCCGTCTTTTGACCACTCGTCCGAAAAGTTATGTGTATGACCGCCGTTGCATGCAACTGCAAGCGCAAGTATGCACACAAGCATGATCGCGATCAAAAGTACCCTTTTTTTCATCTTTCATTTCTCCTTTTCATAAAAATTTTCGGATACAAAAATGCCGCCCCAAACGGAACGACATTGTAAAAATACTCGATTCCGCTTGTTGCGACACATTTACATTTAGACATATCAACGTTTTATGTAATGCGAAATAGATGCATCTCTACCGTTAGAGTATGCGTTGATTTATCTAAAATATGTATCGCACTTATAATATTAGCCCTTTTTGAACCGAAAGTCAACTGTTTTTACCAAAAAAAGTGAGGATCATCAACGCTCGTCGGGAACTTTGGACTTTTCCGTCGGAGAACTTTGGACTGATCACAGCATTTCAAACAATGCAAACCTACTTCGACAAGAAAAAGACTTCGAGTTATCCCCGAAGCCTTTTGCTATGTAATGACTGCTTTTATTCGCTTTCGAACTGAGAATAGTACAGCTTGGAGTAGTAGCCGCCGAGCCTCATCAACGACTCGTGAGTGCCCTGTTCCACGACGTCGCCGTCCCTCATCACCAATATCTTATCCGCGTTTCTTATAGTGGAAAGCCTGTGCGCGATGACAAAGCACGTCTTGCCTTTCATCAACTCTTTCATTGCGTCCTGTATTATCTGCTCGGTGCGGGTATCCACGTTGGACGTCGCCTCGTCGAGTATGAGCATGGGCGAGTCGAGCAGCATTGCGCGCGCTATCGTCAAAAGCTGCTTTTGACCTTTTGAAATATTTACGGCGTTTTCGTTGAGAACGGTGTCGTATCCGTTCGGCAATCTCGTAATGAACGAATGTATCTTTGCCGCCTTGCAGACGCGTTCCACGTCCTCGCGATCGACGTCGGGATCGCCGTATGCTATGTTTTCGAACACGGTGCCCGCAAACAGCCAGGTGTCTTGCAAGACCATGGTAAAAGCGCGCCGAACGGACGCGCGAGTCAGCGTCCTCGTGTCTTGCCCGTCTATGTAGATCTTCCCGCCGTCGGGGTCGTAAAAGCGCATCAAAAGATTTATTATGGTCGTCTTGCCCGCGCCCGTGTGCCCCACTATCGCCACCACCTGTCCTTGTTCGACCGAAAGCGACAGGTCGTGGATTATCGTCTTTTTCTTGTCGTAGCCGAACGTCAGATCTTCTATCTTCACATTGCCGCGAACGTCTTTCAGTTCTCGGGCGTCAATGGGATCGCTCGGCTCGGGCGGTTCTTCGAGCACTCTGAACACCCTTTCCGCCGCCGCTATCGCCGATTGAAATTCGCCCATTATGTTGGCAATTTCGTTGATGGGGCCCGAAAACTTGCGGGAATACAGGATAAACGACGAAATCTGTCCGGGCGAAATACTGCCGTTCATGAACATGAGCGCGCCGAAAACGCTTACGAGGGTGAGCGATATATTGTTGACAAGTCCGACCGACGGACCGGAAATGGTCCCGTAATATTCCGCCTTGCTGTACGCGTCTATGGCGTCGCGGTTTTTGACCTCGAAGTCGGCTATCATCTTCTCCTCGCAGCCGTACGCTCTCGTGGTCTTTTGCCCCGTCGTTATCTCCTCGACATAGCCGTTGAGCTGTCCGAGTTTTGCCGAACGGGCGCGGAAAAGCGGCTGGACGCGGCGGACTATAAACCGCGTCATTATCACCGACAAGGGCACGGTGACTGCAAATACGAGCACCAGAAGCGGGGCGATCGTAAGCATCATGACGAGCGAGCCTATGATGAGCACCACGCTTTTTAACACTATTATGACGTCATTTGCGAGCGATTCGCCCACCGTATCGATGTCGTAACTCAAAACGGATATTATATCCCCCGCCTGCCTGACGTCGAAAAATCCCACGGGCAATTTTTCGAGGTGCGCGAACAGATCCGAACGCATCTTTTTTACCGTCCCGCGCGAAATGTACGCCATGCCTATCGACGAAAGATATTCCAAAAGCGCGGACAGTATGTACACGCCTATTAAAATGAGCGCATACAAGAGTATTTTGTCAAAGTCCGTACCGCCTCCCGGCTTTATTTCGTCTATCGCAAGCCCGCAAAGTTTGGGTCCCACAAGGCTGAGTACGGTGGAAACGACGTTAAAGAAAAGCACGAGGCACAAAAGCGGTATGAACGGTCGGAGATATTTCAGAAGATTGAGTAAGACGAATTTTTTGTCCACCTTTTTGCCTTTGATATTGCGCGTGTCGCTTATGTTTATTCTCTGCTCAGGCATTGTCGCCTCCCATTTGCGTAGCGTATATCATGGCGTATTCCTCGCATGAAGCCATAAGTTCGTCGTGCTTGCCCCGCCCTATTATCTCGCCGTCGTCCATGACAAGGATAAGGTCGGCGTTTTTTATCGCGCTTATACGCTGAGCGACGATCACCTTGGTTATGTCGTCGTAATCTTTTTTCAGCGATCTTCTCAGCGCCGCGTCGGTTTCGTAATCGAGCGCCGACGAACTGTCGTCCAAAATGAGTATCTCGGGGTGAGCGGCAAGGGCGCGCGCGATAAGGATACGCTGTTTTTGCCCGCCCGAAAGGTTGTTGGCTTTTTGCGCGAGCCTGTGTTCGAGTTTGTCGGGCAGCGCGTCGATAAATTCGCTTGCACGCGCCGAAATTATCGCCTTGTTTATCATCTCGTCGTCGAGATCTCTGCCGTAATCTATATTCTCTTTGAGCGTGTCCGCCATCAAAAAGTCGTTCTGAAAGGCGACGCCGAATTTTTTCCGAAGTTCTTTGACGCGGTAACTTTTTACGTTGACATCGTCCACATAGACCGCCCCGCCGTCGGGGTCGTAAAAGCGCATCATAAGATTTATTATGGTCGATTTGCCGCTGCCCGTCGCGCCTATTATGCCGAGGGTCTGCCCCGCATATATCCCGAAATCGATGTCGTGCAGGTTGTCCTTTACTCCGTTATACGAAAAGGATACGTTTTCAAACTGTATTTTGTAACCTGTATTGCGTTTTTGCGACGATTCCGTCGTTTCGGAAACGTCGGTGTCGAGGACTTTTTCTATTCTCGCTGCGGAAGCGGAGCCGCGCGAAATGACCACAAAGATCTTGCTGAGCGCGATCATGGCGTTGAGGATTATTACGAAATATTGCAAAAAAGCCAGCACCGTGCCCGACTTGGAGCCGAGCGCCGCGCCCGCCGCTATGATAGCCACGAGCCCGAGATTGAGTATGAGCGTGGCAACGGGGTGCGAAAGCGACATTATCTTGTTCGCCTTGAATTCTTCCGCGGCGAGGTCTTTGACAAGCGCGTCGAAACGTTCTGTTTCGTATTCGCCCTTGTCGAGCGCCTTTATCACTCTGACGCCCGTGACGTTCTCCTGCACCTTTCTCACCATATCGTCCTGTCGCTTCTGCACTCCGAAATATATGGGCACGCTCTTTTTCGTTATCACGAATATGGCTACCCCGACGAGCGGCACGCAGCCGAGCAGAACGCACGCAAGCACGGGATCGCGCCAAAACGCAAGTATCGTGCCGCCCAAAATGAGTATGGGAGCGCGCACTCCGAGGCGCAACGTCCTCGCCACCATCTGGTTGACGTAATAACTGTCGCTCGTCAGACGCGAAATGAGCGACGGAACTCCGAACTCGTCCACCTGCCTGCTGCTTAGATAGCAAGTTTTTTTGAAAAGGTCGTATCTTAAATCGTGCGTCATGTTGCCCGACGACTTTACGGTAAGTCTGTTCGCGAACACGTTGCCGAATAAAGCCGCAAACGAACAACCCAGCATGGCTATGCCGAGAAATATGATCATGTTTATTTTGTTATCATGGCTCAACGCGGCGTTTGTGGCGACGTCGTTTATTATGTATTCGAGGAGAAGCGGCAAAAAAAGTTCGGCGACCGCGCCTATAAATTTGAGGATAAGACCCGCGACCACGGTGCCGCCGTACGGTCTGAGATAGCGCAAAGTTTTTTTCACTTTTTCGCCTCCCTACGGAAAAGCGTATCGAAATTTCCCAAAATACAAACGCGCACGCCGTCCTCCGAAAAAAATCAAAACCGCAAATGATAGTTTTGAAAAACGATATTAAAGCGACGCCATAGCGCCGCCCTATCATTCAAAATATAAATACCCGCCTGTGCCGTGAGAGGCATAATGAACCCGCTTTTCAGCAGGTGGGCAAGCCGATCGCACTTTCTGCCATCCACTGCTTTTCGGATAGAAAAAATTTCCGAAAAAATTTCTGAGGCCCGACATCCATGCAAATACAGGCAATCCCTTGTTTGTTCTGTGGTTCCATAAATTGCATCACGAACACCGCAGGCATTTATCTTAGTTATATTATACTACATCGCCGCAAATAATGCAAGAGCTTTTACAAAAAAAATTCGGAAATTTTTTACTTTATATATAGGGCTCGCGCGGCGGCTCTATTTGCAAAAAATATAGCGTTTCAGCCTCTCGGCAGCCAAGACGGCATTTTCTCTCGAACAAAAAGAGTTTATGCGCACATATTCTCTCCCCTCTTCTCCGAACCCTATGCCGGGAGTGACGCCAAGTCCGTACATGTCGATAAGTTTATAAAACTCCCTGTACGAATCCCCGCACTTTAACCAGATATAAGGCGAATCGACGCCGCCCTGCCACTCGGCGCCGTTTAACGCCTCGCACAATATATCGGCGTTGGCGGAATAATAGGCGATATTTTCGGCGATGTCCTTATAGCCCGCCCCGAGCGCGCATTCCGCCATGCGCTGCGAAATGTACGAAACGCCGTTGCTCAGACAACTTTTTGTCCTGCGCCACAGATCGTTGAGTCCGCACTCGCGCGGAACGATCGTGTATCCGCACCTTATGCCCGTAAAGCCCGCCGTCTTGGATAGCGAGCAAAATTCGACGGCGCATTCCCTCGCCCCGTCTATTTCGAAAATGCTTCTCGGCGCGCCGCTCCGCACGAACGCCTCGTACGCCGCGTCGAAAAGAATTACAGCGCCCGCCTTTTTTGCAAAGGTCACCCATTCCGAAAGTTCGTCCGCGCTCATCGCTCTGCCCGTCGGATTGTCGGGCGAGCAAATGATTATAATGTCCGCCTTTTTTCCGTAAGGGATCTTGTCGTAAAATTCGATCTCGTTGCCCCTTATGATATTGGCGTCTATGTAAGCGGGATAGGACGGCGACGGCAAAAGCGCCTTGCCGCGTGAAAACAAGTTCAAAAAGACGCTCATGTCGCTCTTTATCCCGTCCGAGGCGAAGATCTCGCTCTCGCAGATCTGCGTTCCGCGCGCGGCGTAATAGTCCTTTATCGCCTTTTTGAAAAAGTCGTAGCCGCTTTCGGGGGGATAGCCCCTGAAACTCCGAACATGACTCATTTCGTCCGCGGCTTTGCGCCCCGCGTCCGCGACGACAGTCGGCAGCGGCAAAGTCACGTCGCCCACGCTGAGATCGATGACGTCGTGTCGACTTCGTATTATCTTGCCGATCTCCGAAAACAGATATTGTTTTTTCAGTTTGTTATATTGGGTATTTATCATTATACTGTTTTATGCGCCGAATTGGCAAAATGACAATGCCCGCGACAAAATAATTCAGGAACCCTGAGTATTTACCGTATCGTCCGATTTGGTGATCATGCGATAATCCGCCGAATCGCTCACTTCCGCGTCGTCGGTCACGCCCTCGTAAAGTTCGCCCGCCTCGAATTGCACCACATGCAAAAGATCGGGATCGTAAACCGTTTTTACGCCGCCCTGCTGCTCGGCGACTTTTTTTATGACCTTGCCTGATTGTTTTTTCATAAGCACCTCCGCATTTAGTATGCGCCGATAAAAAAAGGTTATCCGTCAATGGAAATGTTATCTATCTTTCCGTCCTTCAACGCAAAGACGCACTCATGCCCCGCGCCCGTTTCGTCCGCAAGATAGTACTTGCCCCTGACGTTGAAAATGTCGACGTAACCGTTGAAAAACGCGCCGAGATCCCGCTCGCTCAATCCCGAAAGCGAACGACTGAGCATCTCGAACGCAAAATCGAAATGCTTGCCCTTGACGTAATAAAAGAATTTGCAACAGACGTCGTCGGGCAGATTTTTATGTTCGCCCGAAAAGACAAAGCCGTATCTGAGTCCGAGTTTGAGCGCGAACTCCCTCTCGCCCGTCTTGCAAACGGCGGCGCAACTCTCGTTGCAGGCGACTTTGCCGCCTACAAGTTTTACCGTGTACGGCATAAAGCGCGCGTCGAGCGGCAAAACGGTTATGTACACCACTTCGTCGGCGGAAGAAACAAAGGCGTCCCCCTCGAAAAATTCTCCGTTTACAAGATAAACGCTTTCCGTTTCGGGTAAAAGCACAATATTTATATCCATACTCATATTTTTATGAGTTTGTTATCGCTTTTATGTATAAATTGTTTAAATGTGGGTAGTATCTAATTATCATCAGGAGGTAAAAAAATGGAAAATAATTGGACGATAAATCAAACAAAGGAGCTTTTTGCGCTCGTAAACGAGGCGTCGATCTCGGGCAAGGGCCTAAAAACGGCTTTTGAAACAATGTCTTACAGGTGCGGCAGATCGGTAAACAGCGTCAGGAACTACTATTACAGCCAGCTGAAAATGTTCGAGCTCGTTCCCACGCTCGCAGCCGACCTCGGCGTTACGGTGATAAAGAGCGCGCGCGAACAATTCGAACTGTTCAAAGAAGATGAGATCGACGACCTCATGCGCAAGATCCTTATAGGCAAGGCAAACGGAGTGAGCGTTCGCGGAACGATCGCGTCCATTTCGTCCTCGCCGAAGGAAGCGTTGCGGCTCCAAAACAAATATCGCAGCATGGTCGCGCACCACAAAAACAAAGTGACCGCGATAATGAACGATCTCGCCGCAAAGGGCATCAAGCATTATGACCCGTACACAAAACAGATAAGCGACGGCAGCAAAAAGAGCGGCCTTACAAAACTCAACGAATATATAAGCAAACTCGACGAAAACGAAGTGGGCAACTTTCTGAATTTGCTCGGCAAATTGATCTGATGTCGAAAAAACGACCGCATATAGCAAAAATGAGCCTTTATCGGCTCATTTTTTTGCTAATTTATTCGCGTTAAGATATAGCGCTGTACAAATTATAATATTCGCCCTTTGCTTGCATTAGTTTTTCGTGCGTGCCGCGTTCGACTATGCCGTCCTTGCCTATGACTATTATCTCGTCGGCGTTTTTGACGGTGGACAATCTGTGCGCCACTAAAAGGACCGTTCTGCCCTTGCTCAGATCCATGAGCGAATTGCGGATCTGCAATTCGGTGATATTATCGAGCGCGCTCGTCGCCTCGTCAAGCACAAGAATGGGCGGATCTTTGAGGAACGCCCTCGCTATGCTTATGCGCTGTTTTTGTCCGCCGCTCAGTTTGACGCCCCGTTCGCCCACATATGTGTCGTATCCGTCGGGCAACGCCATTATAAATTCGTGGATATTGGCTTTTTTCGCCGCCGCGATTATCTCCTCGTCGGTCGCTCCCGGTTTGCCGTATTCTATATTTTCGCGCACCGAGCCGCCGAACAGAAACACGTCCTGCGCCACTATTCCCACGTTGCGCCTCAGATCCGATCTGCGCATGGAGCGAATATCCGTTCCGTCTATGGTTATACTGCCGCTTTCGATCTCGTAAAATCGCGGCAAAAGATGACACAGAGTAGTCTTTCCGCCGCCCGACGGTCCCACCAACGCGACCGTCTTGCCTGCGGGGATCTCCATAGACAAGTTCTTTATAACGGTATTGACGTTGTCCTTGCTGCGATACGAAAAAGTAACGTCGTTATATCTTATATCTCCTTTGAGTTCGCCTATCTCGACGGGATCGTCGCATTCGACTTCGCCGGGGATATCCATTATCTCGGTAAAGCGGACAAAGCCCGTCATTCCGTTCTGGATCTGTTCGAAGATGTTCACGAGCGTGCGTATGGGGTTTATCATCATGGTGGTGTAAAGGATATATGCGGTAAATCCGCCCACGTCTATCATATCGAAGTAAAAGAACAGTCCGCCCGCCGTTATCGCCGCGAGATACAAAAAGTCGTTGAAAAATCCCAAACCGCTGAAAAACACGCCCATTGCCTTATACGCCGACGCGCGCGCTTTCATAAACACCGCGTTGCTTTTGTGAAATTTGTTTATTTCATTTTGCGACGCGTTGTAAGCCTTTGCGACGCGTATGCCCGAAACGGAAGATTCCACTTCGGCGTTGACTTCCGCCATGCCCTCCCTGCTCTTTTTTGAGGAAACGCGCAAATTGCGCCTCGTCTTTATGGCGAACCATAGCATAAACGGCAAGATCGCCAGAACGATGAGCGCCAGCCAAGGATCGACCGTAAGGCACAGCAGAATGAGCGCGCCTATGACCGTTATGATCGACATAAAGGAGTCCTCGGGTCCGTGATGCGCAAGTTCGGAAATGTCGAACAGGTCGTTGGTTATCCTCGACATGATCGCGCCCGTCTTGTTGTCGTCGAAAAACGAGAACGGCAACGTTTCGATATGCTTAAAGAAGTCCTCGCGCATATCGCCCTGTATACGAACTCCGAGCACATGTCCCCAATATTGCACTATATATGTAAGGATAGCCTTTACCACATATATCACAAGCAGCGCGCCGCACCATATGAGCATAAGATCGAGCAGCTTGCCGGGGACATAGTTGTTTATCACCTGTTTTGTGACAAAGGGATAAAACAAATTGCATAAAGCCACAAGAAACGAGCAGATAAGATCGAGAACGAACAATTTTCTGTGCGGCTTGTAATACGAAAAAAATCTTTTTACCATAATTGCTCCGACAAAAATTATAGACCAAAATTACAATGTTTGTCAAACAAATTTTCCCGCGCGCCTTTTATACGATTGACATAAAACAATGTTTGACGTATAATAAATACAATCAACATAATTTATCCGAAGGAGCGATATTATGGATCCACAAGAAGCATTGAGAGTGATGGGGGAAAACTTCTGGGCGCTTATCCCCGCCATTACGGCAATTGTGCTTGCACTTGCCACAAAGGAAGTGTACATATCCTTATTTTTGGGCGTATTCGTAGGCGGTATGATCTACGCGAACGGCAATCCCATACGCGCGCTCGAAAAGATGTTCAATATAATGGCGGGCTCCATGGGACCGTCCGACGCAAACGACGCGGGCAATGCGGGCATACTCATCTTTATACTCGAACTCGGCATACTTGTCGCGCTTATGAACAAAGCGGGCGGAGCAAAGGCGTTCGGCAGGTGGGTGCACACTCACATAAAGTCGCGAAAAGGCGCAATGCTCGCAACGACGGGGCTGGGCTGCATGATGTTCATGGACGACTACTTCAATCGTCTTGCGGTGGGTTCGATAATGCAACCGATAAACGATCAATTCAGGATATCGAGAGCCAAATCCGCCTTTATCGTGGGAAGCATATCCGTTTCGATATGTATACTCATTCCCGTATCGAGTTGGGCAAGCGCGATAACGGGCTATGTCGGAGAAGAAGCGGGCGGATTTTCCACCTATATAGAAACGATCTTCTCAAACTTCTATCCCATACTGCTGCTGCTGTTCCTTTTTGTCAGCTCGGCGCTCGGCATAGATATGTTCGGGCTTTACAAGCATGAGCATACGGCGATAACCACGGGCGATCTGCTTTGCGGGCTCCAACCGTCGAGAAGCGACGAAGAAGTAAAATTCAGCGAAAAAGGACGCGTGATCGACCTTATACTCCCCATACTCGTGCTCATTATAAGTTGCTGCGTTTTGTTGCTCATAAAGAAAGACGGCAACGCGATATTCGCCACGAACACCGCTCTTGCCATGGGCGGTTGCATTGCGGTAATGTTCTGTCTGCTCCTCTATCTGCCGCGCAAACTCATGACTCTCAAAGATTACACGGGCTGTTTCGGCACGGGATTCAAATCCATTTCGGACGTATTTATCATACTCGTATTCGCCTGGGGACTTGTGGATATGTGCAAAGCCCTCAACCTGAACGCATTCGTCGAAGCTTTCGCTTATTGGATGCAAGGTCTTAACGTGCTTTTGCCCGCTATATTGTTCCTTGCCGCTATGGGCTGCGCGTTCGCTACGGGAACAAGTTGGGGTACGTTCGGCATAATGGTCCCCATAGTCGCGGGCATGGGAGGCGCGCTCGGACACGAACTCATGGTGCTTACCATGGCGGCAGTGCTTTCGGGCTCGGTATTCGGCGATCAGGTTTCGCCCATATCCGACGCGACCATTCTTGCGGCGGCGGCTTGCAAGAGCAACCACCTCGGATACGTCAAGGCTCAATTGCCCAACGCGCTCATGATAGCGGCGATAGCATTCGTATGCTTCCTCGTGGCAGGCATAAGCAAATTCGTATGGCTGGGCTGGATAGTTGCCGCAGTGTTGTTCACCGCGTTCATACTCACCGCTTACTTCGTTCAGAAAAAGAACGGACGACTTACCGACAAACTCTACAAGGAAACGATGGCAAATTTAGCAAAGGAAGCGCCCGAAAGCGAACAGGTCGAAGCCGAAGCGTAAGTCGATCATAAAAAATTCAGAAGCAAAAAAGGCTGTGAGATAAGATAACGCTTATCCGCAGCCTTTTCGTTTACACAAATTTTGGAATATATCCTGCTATATAATGTCTACATGATATATCAATAATTTTCCGCTTTTATCTCGAAATACGCCCTCGGGTGCGAACAAACGGGACAGGTTTCGGGCGCCTCGGTCCCAAAGTGTATATGTCCGCAATTTCTGCATATCCATATCTTTTCCTGCGGGCGCGAAAACACTCTGTCGTTTTCGAGGTTGTCGAGAAGTTCCCTGTATCTTTGCTCGTGCTCCTGCTCTATATCGCCGACCTTTTCAAAAAGCGTCGCAATATCCTCGAAGCCCTCTTCGCGCGCGTCCGCGGCAAATCGCTTGTACATATCCGCCCACTCCGCGTATTCGCCCTCGGCGGCGTCGAGCAAGTTGGACTTGGTGTCCGCTATCCCGCCGTGAAGTCGGCTGAACCAGATCATGGCATGAGCGCGTTCGTTGTCCGCGATCTCCGAGAATATGCCCGAGATCTGTTCGTAGCCCTCTTTCTTTGCCTTGTTCGCATAAAAGGTGTATTTGTTTCGCGCCATCGATTCTCCCGCAAATGCGGCGAGCAAGTTTGCCTGAGTCTTTGTTCCGTTAAGGTCTTTCATTGTTATCCTCCACTTTATACTTGATCATCTCGATAGCTCCGTACAGACCCGCGAGCGGACCGAGTTTCGCTTTTAGTATTTGCGGACGGGGCGCATTTTTATACCCATAGTCGAATTTAAGACAAAATCTGCGCACGCGGGCGAGCAAATTCTCGCCCTGCTCGGATATCCCTCCTCCTATTATTATAGCCTCGGGGCGAAAAATATTACAAATATTTAATATCCCTATGCCGAGATAGTTTATGTACTCCTCCGTCACTTCCCGCGCCGCCTTGTCGCCCAGCTTCTCCGCCTCGAACGCGACCTTGCCATCCACGGCGTCTATGTTCGGACACAGTTCCCACATGAGCGAATCGGCATGGCGTTCCATGGCGCGCACCGTGGACGCTATGAGCGCCGACGCCGAAGCGTAAGCCTCCAAGCAGCCGTTCATTCCGCA
This sequence comes from uncultured Clostridia bacterium, assembly GCA_947598585.1. Lineage (GTDB taxonomy): Bacteria > Bacillota > Clostridia > Christensenellales > Pumilibacteraceae > CAG-552. Next base: position 35,365 of record CANQFK010000010.1, on the reverse strand, counting down.
CGCGCACTTTCTGCCACCCGCCTCTATTATCATGTGACCGAGTTCGGCGGCTTTTCCGTTATGCCCCTCGTAGATCTTTCCGCCTATGACTATGCCGCCGCCCACGCCCGTGCCCAGCGTAAGCATAACGAGATCGCTCAGATCCCAACGCTTGCTCTCGCCCAAAGCCGCGACGTTGGCGTCGTTTGTAACGGCGACGGGGACATTTAACGCCGACCTCAATCTCTCCCCTATGTCGAGATCTTCGATGCCGAGATTGGGCATATTGTCCACCTTGCCGCCGAGGTCCACGGCGCCCGGACAGCCTACTCCCACGCCCGCGAACTTCCTGCCGCGACCGAGTTTTTTAAGCGCCTCGACTATCGACTCCGTAAGCGCGTCTTTGTTCCGAGGAGTGGCAAACGAAACGCTGTCGAACTCATCGCCGAGCGCGCCCACTTTGGTCGTCGTGCCGCCTATATCCACTCCCGCAAAAATTTTCATTTATTTGTCCTCCGAGATCTTGTAATCCCCGTGTTTTCTTTCGTCCGCCTTGCGGCGATTGTCGGGCAAAACGTATTCTGTCGGCTTTTGCGCGGGCATGGGGGCATCTTCGACCGCCTTTTTGCCCTTGCCTATCGATAAGATCAAGCCCGTTAATTCGCTCGTATAAACCATGACGAGCGCCATAGCGAGATAAGGCGCGACTATTGCCCTCTTTATCGCGGACATCACGGGCGCAAGCGCGTCGAAAATAATGCCTTTCCAAATAAGCGCGAACAAAATGCTCAACAGAAGTATCACGACGTCGAAAACGCAAAAGAATATCTTTACGCCTTTGCCGCTCCCGCATGCCGCGATCAAAACGAAAGAAACGACGCAAAACGCTATGAGCGTCCCCACGACGATAAAATATATGAGTTGTGCGTTATCCATGAAGAAATTATAGCATATGTCCATGTCTTTGTCAATATATGTCTAAACCGCCTCGAATATGTGGAATGCGGCGACGGTAATGTCGTCGATGGGCGAACGCGTATTTTTGAGCGCGCCGTCCACCACCGCCTTGCACAGCTGTTCGGGCAGCTTGACCGAATTGTTTATTATATCCGCCATGGAGTCGCCCGAAAAACTGTCCGACGCCCCGTCGCTCGTAAGTACGACCGTTTCGCCGCCTTTCAGCGGATAAGTTATTATGGTGGGTTTCATTTCTTCGAGCACGCCTATGGGCAAAGACGAGCCGTCCACACGCATAACGGTGTCCTTGGTCTTTATGTAGCTGCAAGGCGAACCTATCTTAATTATGTCGCACATGCCGTTTTCGAGGTCTACGACCGCTACGTCCACCGCGCTGTAAATCTCTTCGGTGGAAAGGGTAAGGAAATCGTTCACGCTGCTAAGCACAAGACTGTGATTGAAGCCCGCTTTATAGAAGTTTTCGATAAGCGAAATGGTGGAACTCGAAAATTCGTTGGCTTTTTTTCCGCTACCCATTCCGTCGCATATCGCCATCATAAATCTGTGATCGTCTATCTTGATAAACGAATGTGAGTCGCCGCTCACGCCGCTCTTGTCCTTGGCGCAACCGCACACCGAAAATACCACGTCGAAGCGCGGTTTGGACGAGGCGTACACTATGGTGTGACCCGACAAACTTCCGCTCTCGGTCTTGTCGATGGTAAACGGCACTCCGAGCAACTTCTTCAATACGAGTTTTATCGTGTCCTTGTTCACCGTGTCGCCCGCTACCGTAAGCATAACGGAAAGTGGATAGTCGCTGCCCGTCACCAGAGCCTCGGACGTAACCACCATGCGATATGTGAGTTCCTCGACTATCTTCTTTTCGATATCCGCGTCGAATCTAAGCGGCTCTGCCTCCTTTTTTGCCATTGCCGAAAGTATGTCCGACATGCCTTTAAGCTGCGACGCCACCATTTTTTTCGCCGCATTGACGTTTTTGAACCTTTTCAGCCTTTCGGTATATTGGGCGGCAAGTTCGCTCGACGTCGAAATGAGCGAGGCTATGGATACGCAATTGCTCTTTATGAGGTCGGGCAACTCTCCCACCGTGGCGCGTCCGTTTTCGAGCGCGGCTTCCATGACCGAACCAACGCAACCTATTATACTGCTGTGCGAGCAAGTGTCGTACTGAGGACAAAGCACGCACACTCCGCCGATAAGCGAAGATGTGAGTTCGCCGAGATGATCGGAACTGACCTTGCCGTCGCCCGAATCCATTATGGAACTCATTTCGTTGAACACGCCGCTCACGGCTTCGAGTTTTTGCCCTATCGCGACTCGATCGTGATTTACCATTCCGCGCAAAGCCTTTCTGCCGTCGGGCGCGAAAAATCCCTTAGCGTCTTCCAACTTCTTTGCGGGCACGATGAGATAGACCGCCCCGCCGACAAGGAGCGCGACGATCCACCATATCACGTTGTCGGGCACGACGTTGAAGAAGAATATATACATTATAAACGAGAGCACGAGCGAAAACGCCGATAATATCCTGGGCGCGGGTATAAACAGCAGTGCGACCAAGGACATAAATACGAATGCTCCGACAAGCGTCACGCCGTCCTTTATGGCAAAGCCGAGCGCAAAGCAAAGTCCCGCGCATATCCCGCCGCTCCCGAGGATCTTGCAGCAAAAAAGCACGACGGCGGCAAAGAACAGCGGCGCCAAAGGAAATATGAGGTCTATCGACGCAAGTCCGTACGCTATCGCCGCAAGGACTATCCCGCCCGCTATAAGTTCGCTGTCGAGCAATTTGAATCTGAGTTTATTCTTTATTATGGGCACTCCGAAGCTGTAACAAAGGTATGCAAAGACCAGGGACAGAAAGATCGCCACGATGACCGCGACGGCGCTCATTTTAAAGACGATCGCCGCAGCCGCAAGTCCAAGCTGAGAAAGCGCCCCGCCTATCATATAAACATAATTCTTTATCTTATATTTCAGCGAAACGAGCCATATCGCCGAAAAAACCACGCCCGCAACTATATTGTACACAAGACCGCCGAGCGAAAAGTTTATCGTTCCGCTCAAAATCAACATCAGCGAAAGCACGGGAGCGTTCAGCCCCAAAGCGGAAAGCGCGGCAAGCAGCCCCACGCTCAGCGGAGCGATATCCATAAATCTCGCTTGCGACAGGATCACAAACAGGAGAGCGGACACCGAATATACGATTATGTCTTTTTTACGCATAAATAAACCTCTTTTATGCGATTATATATTATAAAATGCCTGATTTTTTTATAAAAAATGTTGAAAACGCGACTAATATGTCGAAAAAATCGGTTTTGCGATCACTATTTGAAAATAGTCGATACACATATGTGTGTGTTACAAAAAGAAAAAATGTATTATGACGGCATTTCGCTTGACTTTTCAGGCGGCAAAAGCTATAATCGAAAGCGGTCGACAAGTTCGGCCTAATAAAAAAAGGAGGTTAACATTTATGAAGAAATTGAGCATTGTTCTTGTTCTTACTCTTTTGGTAGCCACGTTCGCTCTTACCGCTTGCGGAGCTCCGAAGCCCGCCGACCTTAAAGAAAAGTACGAAAAAGAGGGCTACACCGTCATTATGAACGAAAGCGAAGACGGCACGGCAAATCTTACCGCATCGAAAGGCTTGACGAATACCGTGACCATTACTTGGTTTGCAAGCGAAGACAGCGCAAAACAAGCGGAAGAAGCAGCCAAGAATAACAACTTATTGAAGTCTACCATTTACAGAAACGGCAAAATGCTTGCCATAGGCTCCGAAGAAGCCGTAAAACTTGCCAAATAAGTTTTGACGCAAACGGCAAAGATCGCGGGCATTTCCGCGATAAGTTTTTTAACTAATGTACTTAAAAAGGGAACGATATCGTCCCCTTTTTTAATTTTCTTCGCCCTTTATGACGCTCGCAAACGCCCTTATCTTTTTGTCGAGAAGGCGCGGTTTGGCAAGCCCGTCCTTTTTGCGTCCCGTAATAAAACTTTCTATCGCATATTTTTCCATACGTTTGGCTTTCGATGCGTCGAGTTCGCCCCAAAAATATCCGATATCCTTTGCAAGCGGCGCTTCCTTACGCATTGCGTCCACATAATGTTCGCTCTTTTCCGCTTCGGCTCCGCAAATGTATATGTATAAGTCCTTATCGACTTTTTTTATCTTTTTGAGGTTTTTGTAAAATCGCTTGTTGAATTTGCCGAATCTGACGTTGGTGCCCATGACCACCGCATCGTAATCGCCGAGGTCGTACTTCATCTTGCCGTCCCCGAGGTCACCGCCGATAAGTTCGCGCAGCTTTTCGCCCGCTTTGTACGTCGTGCCGAGATCGCCGCACGCGATAATGAGAATTTTCATATTTTGTATTCCACCTTGTAAAGATACAGTCCCTCGGGCGGGGCTACGGGCGTAAACACCGCGCCCTTACAAAGCAACTCCTTTATCCCGTCGCCGTCGAGCGCGCCTCTGCCCGCCTTGATGAGCGCCGCGGCTATCTTGCGTACCATGTTGTACAAAAATCCGTCCGCGCTCACCGAAATTATTATAAGTCCGTCCTTGCGTTTTACGCTTATATCGGTGACGGTGCGCACCGTGGTGACCGTTTCCGAACCCGCGCTCATAAACGCGGAAAAGTCGTTTTTGCCAAAAAAACTTCGGGCGGCGGCGTTCATCGCCCTGACGTTGAGCCTGTATCCCACTCTTACGGCTCGTCCGCGCAAGATCGCGCTGTCCGTCTGCGCCTCGTAAATGACGTACTTGTATGTCTTGTTTTTGGCTGAAAAGCGCGCGTGAAAGTCCTCGCTCGTTTTTTCGGCTCTTATTATGCGTATATCGGGGGGCAGGTAGTAATTGAGCGCGCCCGCGTACTTTTCTCCGAGGTCCTTGTTCGTGTCGAAGTGCGCCGTTTGACCCAATGCGTGCACGCCCGCGTCCGTTCTTCCGCTCGCCGTTACGCGCGACTTCTCGCCCGTAAGTTTTTCGATCGCGCTTTCGAGTTCGGATTGGACCGTGCGCAAACCGGGCTGATATTGCCAGCCGCAAAAGTTTGTTCCGTCATATTCTATTATAAGTTTTATCCTCATAATATGCCGAGCGCGACCTTGTAGAGCGCGGTCGCAACGCCGAAATAATCGTATATGAACATGAGCACGACAAAGAACACCGCCACGATGACAAATAGCCCTATGAGATCGCGTATCCCGAACTTCATTACCTTCATGCGCGTTCTGCCCTTTGCGCCTCGATAGCACCTTGAATCCATGGCGTACGCCAATTCGTCGGCGCGCCTGAACGACGAAATGAGCAGCGGCACAAGTACGGGAATGAGCGCCTTTGCCCGCTTAAAGATGTTTCCGCTGTCAAAGTCGGCGCAACGCGCTTTTTGCGCATTGGTTATCTTGTCCGTTTCCTCTATGAGCGTGGGGATAAGCCTCAACGCAATACTCATGATTATGGCAATGTCGTGCACGGGCACTTTGATATAGCTGAGCGGCATAAGTAACCTTTCGATCCCGTCGGTGAGTTCGACGGGCGTGGTGGTGAGCGTTAATAGCGACGGTCCTATCACGAGAAAGAACAATCTGAGAGCCATGGTGACCGCGCTCATTATGCCTTCGAGCGAAATGCTTATTATGCCCGACTCGAAGTAAACGTGCGTCGCCTGTCCGCTGTAAAACAGCAACATGATAACGGCTGTCATCACGACAAGAAAAATTACCGCCTTTATGCTTTTGAGCACCTTGACAAACGGCACTTTGCTCAATATCACGACGATGATCATAAACAGCAATATGGCAAAATACGCCGCGGCGACTCTTACCGTGTAATCGCCGAGCGAAACGCCCCTTTTAAGCGAACTGTCCACGGTGGGAATGAGGAACAACAGCACGATGTACGCGATAACGAAAATGAGTTTTGCCCTCGCGTCCATGCGATGAACGGGAGATTTTACGGGATAGTATTGTCCGAAAGAAACGTCACGCATTTTTCGCTCCTTTGAGCCTCAATATCTCATTTACCAGCCCGTCCTCGTCGGTAGCGCGGATATCGTATCCCTTTTGGCGCAGAAGATACGCTATATGCGCGGGAGTGGGAAGCCTAAGTCCCAACTTCAAAATAATGTCCTCGCGTCCGAAAAGTTCCTCGGGCGTAAACACGCCTTCGAGTTTGCCCTTGCCGAGGACGGCGATACGATTGCAATACTGCGCTATTTCGTCCATATTGTGCGATATCATGATTATGGTGGGACATTCGGCCTTTACGCGTTTGACAAGTTCCAATATTTCCCTCTTGCCGCGCGGATCGAGCCCCGCGGTAGGTTCGTCAAGCACCAATATCTCGGGCTTCATAGCAAGCACGCCCGCAAGCGCTACGCGACGCATTTGCCCTCCGCTCAGTTCAAAAGGCGACCTGTCCTTTATTTTTTCGTAATCGAGCCCCACGAGGCGTATGGCGTCCTCCGCCCTACGCTTTATCTCCGCCTCGCCAAGTCCGAGGTTTTTGGGTCCGAAACTCACATCACGCTCCACCGTTTCGTCAAAGAGTTGATATTCGGGATATTGAAAGACCATGCCCACTATGGAGCGCAATTTTTTGTGATCGTATTTGCCCGCAAGGTCTATGCCGTTCACGGTCACGCTGCCTTTGGTGAGTTTGATAAGTCCGTTCAAGTGGCTTATGAGCGTGCTTTTGCCGCTGCCCGTATGCCCTATCACGCCGAAGAAATCGCCGTCGTTTATCGTCATGGTTATGCCGTCGAGCGCGACTTTGCGAAAGGGCGTGCGCGGAGAATATTCGTATCCGAGATCCTTTATAACGATCGACATATTTCCTCCGCAAGTTGTTCGGGCGTAAACACTTCGCCTATATCCATTCCCGCCGCGCGCAACTTCTTTGCTATCGAAACGGCGGGCGGCGCGTTAAGTCCCATTTGCTCCAAAACGGGCGAAAGCAAGATCTCTTTTCCGCCGCTCAGACGGAGATCGCCGTCGTCCATGACGAAGATCTTGTCCGCAAGCGCCGCTTCGTCCATGAAGTGCGTTATCATGATGACAGTGATCTTTTCCTCGCGATTGAGTTTGAGCACGATATCCATTATCTCCTTTTTTCCGACGGGATCGAGCATCGAAGTCGATTCGTCGAGGATCATCGCGCGCGGCTTCAACGCGAGAACGCCCGCTATGGCGATACGCTGTTTTTGTCCGCCGCTGAGCCTGAACGGAGCGCCTTCGCGATATTCGTACATACCGACGCTTTTTAAAGCCCAATCCACTCTGCGCCTTATCTCCTTGGGATCGAGCCCGAGATTTTCGGGACCGAACGCCACGTCATCCTCTATTATGGTGGCGACCATCTGATTGTCGGGGTTCTGAAAGACCACGCCGACGTTTTTTCTTATATCGAAAAGCAAATTCTTGTTCGCGGTATCCATTCCGTCTACCGTCACCTTGCCCGACGTGGGAACGAGCAAGCCGTTCATAAGTTTGGCGACCGTGCTCTTACCGCTTCCGTTGTGTCCAACGAGCGCAACGAGATCGCCCTCTTCTATATCGAGAGAGAGGTCCTTTACGGCTCTGACTTCGTTTTGAGCGCCCTTTGAGTAAGTGTAACTTACGTTTTCAAGTCGAATAAAGCTCATTGCAATATAATATCACATTAAAAACGAAATTACAACTTTTTTTCGGTAAAAATAAATTCATGAAAAATATAATTTTTTATATAATTACTTCTTGCATTTTTTTATTTTATATGTTAAAATAACATTATACAGAATTTCGCGATCTGAGAGGAACTATGTCAAAAATAATTGCCGTCGCCAATCAAAAAGGCGGCGTGGGAAAAACCACTACATGCATCAATCTGAGCAGCTTCCTGTCTGCTATGGGCAAAAAGACTCTTTTGGTGGATATCGACCCTCAGGGGAACTGCACGAGCGGCATCGGGATAAACAAGCGCGAACTCAAACATTCGGTTTATAACGTGCTTGTGGAAGATTGCTCTACCCGCGACGCAATAGTTCACACCTGCGTGGAGGGTCAGGACATTTTGCCGTCCAATATAGACCTCGCCGGCGCGGAAATCGAACTTATCAAAGCCCCGTCGAGAGAAAAGGTGTTGCGCAAGAGCCTTCAACCGCTCAAAAACAAATACGACTATATATTTATAGACTGTCCGCCCTCTCTCGCGCTCCTTACGGTAAACGCGCTCACGGCGGCAGACAGCATACTTATTCCCATACAAGGCGAGTTTTTCGCTCTCGAAGGATTGAGCCAACTCATGAATACCATACGCCTTGCCAAAAAGCACCTCAATCCCTCGCTCGAAGTAGAGGGCGTGCTTTTGACCATGTACGACGGCAGAAGCAATCTCGTAACGAGCGTCACAGCCGAGATCATAAAATATTTCGGCAAGAGCGTATACACTCACAGAATACCGCGCAACATAAAACTCGGAGAAGCTCCCTCGTACGGAATGCCCATTATGCAGTTCGAGCCACGCTGCACGGGCTCCATAGCGTACAAGGCTTTTGCCGAGGAATTTCTCGAACGAAATAAGGACGTATACACCAAAATAACGAGTTTGAGCTCATTAAGACGTAAACGACAATGAGTAAAGCGCTTATCTCCAAAAAATCCATAATCAGGCAGCGACCCGAACTCAAATATATAAGAGCGGGCGGAGCCGACAAAGAGCCGCATGAACACGATCACCCCGAACTTATATTCGTAAGCGGAGGGAGCGGCAGATTCGAGGTCAACGACAATCAATATCCGATAAAGGCGGGCGACCTTATAATCTGCTGCAAAAACGTGACTCATTCGGAATATCTTTTCGACGTGCCGGGCAGCAACATATATCATCTCGGCTTTATAAAGACCGTGCTTGTGGGCATGGAAGAGGACGAGATATTGCACGAGCCGTTTTGCATTATCCACACGGAAAACAATTTTTCGACCATAAACACATATTTTCAGGTGCTCATGAACGAAGAGCGCAACAAGCAGATATGCGGCAAAGCGATCGAGGACGATATAATGCGTGTTTTGCTCATATCCGCGATACGTCTTGCGGTCTACGATATAGGCATGGCGTATTTCCCCAACAAGGCTTTTTATGAGGCGAAAAGCTATTTCGACAGGAACTTTATCGAGATAAAGAGCATCGAACAGGTTTGCGAAAAAATCAAAATCAACAAGTTTTATCTGACGCATATCTTCAAAGAGCAACTCGATATGCCGCCCATAAGATATTTGCAATTTAAGCGCGTGGAAAAGGCAAAGCAGCTTTTGACGATGACCGATCTGCCCGTTGGCGAGGTCGCGCTAAGATGCGGCTATCCCGACACGGCATATTTTTGCAGAGTATTCAAAAAGCTGGAAAACACCACCCCTTTGCAATTCAAAGCACAGGCAAAGAGATCATACGATACAAACGATCGATAACTCCGAATTTTTATTGCGAGGTTGAATGGATCAAAAAAACAACGCATCGCCGACAATCAAGAGGGAAAAGATGCGCCGTATCTTTAAGTACGGCGTTTTGGTCATATTCGTCACGATAGCCCTTTTTCTGTGCGTCGAATCCCTTTTGCCCGGTTCGATCTCGAGCCAGCACTCTTCGGACGTGGGCAATATAGTCGATAAGCCCGTAAACAAGATCGTCGAACCCACCGACATAAAGCTGACCGCGTTCGACGGCGAACTGAATAAAGACGTCTTTGTGGGACAAAGCGTTTTGCTTTATCCCGTTTTTTCGCCCGCGAATACGTCGGAAACATCGGTGGAATATTTCGTGTCCGACGATAAGATCGCGTGCGTGCAAGACGACACGGTCACCTTTAATGCGGTCGGCGTCGTCACGCTTACCGTAACGAGCGAATACGACAATTCGCTTTCCGACGCATTCACTTTCGTTGTGTCCGAAGTGCCCGTAAAGAGCATATCGATACAACTCGATACGCTGTCCGTCGGCGAACGCGCATACCTGCCCGCCGAGATAATGCCGCATAACGCCACCAACAAGGAATATACATTGCATTGCGGATCGGATATAGTCATCATAGACGGCAAGACGGTCATCGGGGCGAAAAAGGGCGTCGCGACGATAGTCGCCGTTTCCGATCAAAACGAAAACATAAAATGCGAGATACAGGTCACCGTTACCGCGACGGAGGCGAAAGAATTGCGCTTTTTCCGAGGAAGCGAAATAATGACCGAACTTTCAATAGATCAAGGCGAAACAAAAGAAATATCGTTCGAGATATTGCCGCACGACGTTACCGATAGGCAATTGACCTGGGAAATAAGCGACGAACTCAACATGTCCTTTACAAGCGCGTCCTCTTTTGAGATACGCTGCGATACGATCGGAAGTTTTATTATAAAGGCGTTATCGTCCGATCGCGTCATTGCCGTTTTGCCCGTAAACGTTACGGCGGTAAAGGCGACCGAGATCGTTGCCGAGATAATTATAGAGAACGAGCGTGCCGAGGGCGAACCTACCGCGTACATAGGCGACAGCATAAAGATAAATTCCCACACCCTGCCCGCAAGATCGTCGGGCAAGGTGCGCTATTCCGCCTCGCCCGCGGCGGGCATAAATATAGACGAAAACGGCGTCGTCACTGCCGAAAAAGCGGGGACTTATACCTTAACTCTCCTTTGCGACGACATAAAAAAGGTCATGACGTTGAAGATAATGGAAGTCGAGGTCACGGGAATAAGTATACTTCTCGGCGACGCGCCCGTAAACGCGTTGACCTTGGCGACAGGTGAAAAACTCGCCCTATCCTATCGACTTATCACGAGCCCGAGCGATCGCCTTCCGCAAGATACGCGCGTCGATTGGGAGATCGGCGACAATGCCCGCGCGTCCGTAACGGACAACGGAACGATCTGCGGCATATCGAGCGGCAAAACGACGTTAAAATGCAAGCACGGCGCAAGCGGCAAGCAAACGACCGTAACCCTCGACGTAACAGACGAAGAAACGGAACTTATCCGGGACTTGTACCTTACGATAGACGGGATAAAGTATGACGAAAGCGAACTCATCGCCATCAAAACGGGCAAGACTTACGACGTGAAATTTTTTACGGTGCGCGGCGACGGCTCGCTAACTTCGGATCGTACGAGCGTTTCCGTTTCCGACAAAACGTTGGATCTTAGCGGCGAAAAGCTCACGGCAACGGAAAAGGGCGAGGCGCAAATAACCATCGCTTGCGGCGGCGCAAGCAAGACATATGACGTCGGCGTGACAGACGTAGCCGTTACGGACATAGAGATAAACGCCGCCCACAACGTTTACTACAACGACAAGTTCACGCTTCAAACGATCTTGCACGGGGAAAACGGCGACGCACCCACAAACACCCTACTGTCCTATTGTTACGACAGGACCGCGCTCGGACTTATAGGCGACGAATTTACCGCTTTCAGGCTGGGCAAGACCGAAATAGTCGTTTCTTGCGGCGAAGTGAAGAGGTCGGTCGAGATCGATGTCGTTTCAAATATAACAAATATAGAGGCACATAGCGGCGAAGTATTCGTAAACAGGTTCGCCCCTATCGAAATAGATCCGATAACGACAACCGGCGGCGCCGCGCCCGTCAAATTCGCTTACAGGATAGTGGAAGGCGCGGACAAAATCGATATAAACGGCGGCATGATAAAAGGGCTCGCCGCGGGAAAAGCCAAGATAGAGGTGCGGGCGATAGGCACCGATCTGAGCGCGATAGCGGACATCACGGTAAGCGATTCGCTCATCGAAAAATTGTCTGTGGACGCACTCGAATATCCCACGATAGGCAACAGTTACAAACTCAACGTTTCATACTTCCCGTCGGACGCCTCCGCCAATAAGATATTGTATTCGGTAAGCGATCCCGCGATAGCGTCCGTATCCTCGGACGGCGTCGTCAAAATACTTAAAGCGGGACCTTTCTCAATTACGGCTGCCGCGCAGAGAGGAAACGCAAAAGCCACCGTAAAGGCGACCGCCCGCAACGTGTTGAACATGAGCGCCGTACACGAGATTGGATTTGCGGCTTTCAGCGGATTCAACGGCTTTGAGGCTATGGGCACGATGAAACAAAACACGAGCGCGCGTTTCAGTTTCGAATTCGGCGACGACGCGACCTATCGCAAGGTAACGTTCGTATCCTCCGACCCCGATATCGTTTCGATAAACGACAACGTCCTCACCGCGAAAAATGCGGGCGAAGCCACCGTCACCATGACCTATCACGACGGCAGCGATGCCGAAAAATTATCTTTTACGGTGCATGTAAAAGTCCAAAAACAAAAGTTGAGCGACATAACGGGAAATTGGGGCTACAAGATACGCAAAAGCCTCGGACATTACGGCGCGTTCCTCGTCATGGGCATATTTGCGTTACTTACCTTTGTACTGTTTATAAAAAACCACTATCTCGCCGCCGCTCTGACTTTCGTTTCGGGCTTTTCGATAGCGGGACTGACCGAACTTTTGCAAATGATAACTCCCAATCGCGGCCCGTCGATAAGCGACGTTCTTCTCGACTTTCAAGGCTTTTGCACATCGGTCGTTCCTATCCTTGTCTGCTTTTTTGCGTATTGGCTGTTCTTTGAAAAAGAAAAAAAAGATAAAAGCGACGCTTCGGTCAAAGAAGAGGCGCAAAACGAAGAAAAAAGCGACGGCGAAACAAAATGATCGACTAAATAAATGCAACGACCTAATAAATGCAACGACCTTTTCCCGAAAGAAAAGGTCTTTTTTTATGTCCGAAAAAAATTTTCCGTCGAACGTGCCAAAACGCTTGACTATATTTTATGCACTGTGTATAATTTATACATAAATTATTTTTTATGGGAGGTCGGCATGGAAGGAACGTTCTGGGCTATTGTGCCCACGCTTATAGCGATAATAATGGCGCTTATTACAAAGGAAGTTTTCATCTCGTTGTTCGCAGGGGCGCTTGCGGGCGCGCTGCTCATATGCCATGGGGACCCCATAGCGGCATTTCGCGAACTGTTTTCCGTTATGGCGACGGAAACGGGCGCGGAATATTCGGCAGATCTCAAAATAGCGGGGCTGGGCAACGCGGGCGTGCTGATATTCATTGTCGAACTCGGCATTTTGGTCGCGCTCATGAACAAGTCGGGCGGAACGGCGGCGTTCGGCAAAGTTCTGACGCGTCGCATAAGATCGAAAAAGGGCGCGCTCCTCGCGACGTCCGGGCTCGGCTGCATGATATTCATGGACGACTATTTCGATCGCCTCGCCGTAGGCACGATCATGCGCCCGATAGCCGACAGATACGGCATATCGCGCGTCAAACTTGCCTACATAATAGGCAGCATATCGATATCGGTGTGCATTCTCGTCCCCATTTCGAGTTGGGCGGGCGCGATAACGGGCAATATCGACCAGGCGCTCGGAGAGGGCGATCCGTTCAAACTGTATCTCTCGACGCTCATGTGCAATTTTTATCCCATTCTCACGATAGCGTTTATTTTTGTGTCCGCACTTATCGACGTGGATCCGCCCAAAATGGAACTTTTCTCCCCGCCGCCGCAAAGCGAAAGCGCGGAAGAAAACACAAAAGGCAAAGCGATCGATCTCGTTTTGCCCATATCCGCTTTGGTCATATCGAGCATTCTGCTCATGCTCTTTACTCCCTACTCCTCCGAAACGACTCTCGCGATGAGCGGTGCGATCGGCATTATCCTTTGCCTTTTTCTGTACCTGCCTCGCAAAGTAATGAACTTGAAAGAATTTACCGCCTGCATCGGCGACGGCTTTAAGTCGGTGGGCGAAGTGATGATAATACTCGTGTTTGCCTGGACGCTCACAGGCGTATGCAAAAAATTGGACGTAGGCGCGTTTATCGGCGGACTGACCGCGGGAATGGGCAACGCGCGCTCCTTGCTACCCGCAATACTCTTTCTCGTATCTCTGATTACGGCGTTTGCGACGGGCACCGCCTGGGGAACGTTCGGCATGCTCGTGCCGCTCGCCGTCCCCATGTTCGACGCGTTCTCCGTAATGCAGGTCCTCTCCGTCGCCGCCGTGCTTTCGGGCGCGGTGACAGGCAATCAGGCGTCGCCCATTTCCGACTCCACGCTGCTGGCGTCGAGCGTGTGCCAATGCGACCACATGAAGTTAATAAAAGCCCAACTGCCCAATGCCGCGATGATCGCGTTCATCGCCTTTTGCGGCTTCCTTATTTCGGGCGTAACGCAAAAGATATGGTCAGGTTGGATAGTGGTCGGCGCGCTTTTTGCCTCGTATATCGCGATATTAAAATCGCAAAAGCGCATACATATGCCCAAATCGACGTCAGTCAAAGCGTCCCGCCGAGAGCGCACCCATTGACGCTCGACGGCTGTCGCGACTTTTTATCGATCGGCGTCGGCATTACTTTGATGATCCGACAAAATATTATTCAAGCGTTTTACGGCACATACACAACCTATTGCGATCAACGCCGCCACGGCGCACACCAAAATGAGCGAAACGAGCGGATCAACTCCGAATCCCGCAATATAAATATCCTTTATGCTGCCGAAGTACAGTCCCAACGCCCACATGAGCAGCGCATATCCCATAAACGTTGCGACGCAGATAAGCGCGCCTAAGATCAGCGCTTCCGAAATAAAGATCTTTGCGATCCCCGATCTGCTCGTCGCAAGCGAATCGAGCAACAAAACAGTATTTTCCCTTTCGGTCACGCTATTTATCATAAAGAAACAAAGCGACAGCGCGGCAAACACCGCAAAGGCACAAGCAAGGCATGGCGCCATAACTTTCAGCACGGGATCCATTTTGCCATTCAGGAAATACAATGAATTGGTAACATAATTGTTAAATTGATAAGCCGCCGCATTTTCGCTCGGCTTATCGTCGTAGTCGAGCAAGAAATGTTTGAAATTTTCCTTTGTTATCATCTTTCGATCGACTATGAGATATTCATAATTTCCGCTGTACTGCGCCTCCATCGAATCGCAAACGGAACCGTCCGCAAGTATCCGTATGCCATTATACGGCTTTTCGCTCAGGAACGCGCCCTTTACCTTGACAGGAAACGATCGTTTGGTAACATCGTTTGATATGTATAAGGTTTTCGGCTCTTTTCCCGCAAAAAAATCCTTATTTTCGCAAATCACTTCGAATAATATCTCATTGCCCGAAATGCCGTAAGGATTTTCAAACGAGATGTCGGGCGATCTGAACAAAAACGTTTCATAATCTTCGAGCGATCCTATATATCCGTTTTTACAAGCGGTATCATACAGTTCTTCTTTGTGCACGTCCCAATATTTCGCCAATAACGTCGACATATCTTCGCAATTTTTGCCGAAATACCATTGAGCGAAATATTTTTGCATTTCATAGTAGCTGTCAAATTGCAACATAGACGGACTGCGAAAATAATCGGCGGGAATATAAATTCCGTCTTCGTCCCAAAAGGTGCATAATTTATCCTCGGTATCGGGAACGGCAGCGGCGGTGATGGGCACGTCTAATCCAAGATCGCTTTTTGGCGATCTCAATGTTTGCGGCAACGAAATTTCGTCGCCCATGAACAAAAGGTTGTGAGAGCCGAATTTTATTTCCGAATGATATTTTTCGAAAAGATTATTGTCGTTATAGGATTCTTTTAGCGAACTGTATTTTTTGTCGTCAAAATGCGTATCTATTATGCCGCTTATCGTATATGCCTTTTTGTCTATTACGATCTCCTTGCCTATGAGTTCCGAAGCCGAATAGCTTTCGTGCAAATATCCATCTCGAATGAATACGCAGTGTTCAAAGACCTCTGCCGTATACTTCGTTATGGCAAGTTCGTCTTTGTCGGGCAACGAGCCGTCTATCTCAAACCCGAATTTTTGCATTTGCTCCTCGGTAATGCGGCTTTTGAGCCATGGCAAATTATAATACGGATCTGTCGGCTTAGAGTATAAATTGTCTATGCCCGAAAACGTGGCAAGAGGAAGCGCTTCATTTGCATATTTCTCCACTTCTTTTATATCGTCGTCGGTAAAATTCACATAATCTATCGCGCCGTTCTCGGCAACTACCGCTCTTTTGAAAACAACGCCTTCTTCGATGCCGTTATTCTCCATCGTGTGATAGGCTATGGACGATCTATCCTCCACTACGGGATCGAGCGCAACGCCCAAAAACGAAAACGCTATCATGCTCAATAGGATCGTGATAAAAAGTCTTATGGGGTGGGATTTGAAATTCGAGCAGCCGATCTTGACCGCAGCCATAAGCGGCATTCCCGAACGCGGTACGCCTGTTTTGTGGTTTTTTACGGGATCATTTACGCGCATTTCTCTTTCCTCCATGTAATTTTTTGTTCATTATAACAAACTTACAAGGAAATTGCAAGCGAATAATGGCAAGAGCCCTTGGAGATAAACATATTTAAAGAATTTTTGCGGATCTATTGTGTATGAATAGGTTTTTATTTTAGGTGAAACGATCCCCTCAGTCTGCTTCGCAGACAGCTCCCCTTGCTAAGGAGCGCCTATAAAAAGGTTGTGAAATCATATCCCTTGCTAAGTGGCGCCTATAAAATATGGTCGAAAATTTTGTAAATGTTACCTTAGGTCAAAGCAAGGCCTCCCCCGCGTATAAAGCAAGATTGAAAAGTACAGCTATTATCGGGGGTAGGCTCCCGAAAGGGGTCCCCGAAAATGCTTGCATTTTCGGGGAAGAGGAGCAACAAGCGAAAAGGACTTGTTTTCGAGCATAAGCGAGGAAACAGTCCAAGGGGTCCCCACGAAATACTTGTATTCGTGGGGAGATGGATTAGCGCCCGTTGCGACGAGGTGGTGAGGGTCACCTTTAAGAAAGGCCTCGTCCTCTCCGAGGAAGAGGCTCCCGCGTGGCGGGTGGTGAAGGAGCTATATTTTTAACGAGCGGCTTGCGCCGCCGCCCTCACCCGACGACTTCGTCGCCACCCTCTCCCTCATGTATAAGGGAGAGGGCTCTCGTATGGTCGGAATATTTTTAAACGTCACCTTAGTTAGTAAGCAATGCCTCTCCTGTCAAAACAAGAGAGGCAAAAAAGCAATTATCGGTGGTAGAGCCTTAAAAAGGTGCTGTTTCTACCATTAGAACGGCCTCATACTTTTCACGGAACAGCCTAAAATTCGGGGGTGAAAATTGCGCTTGCGGAAGAACGCTCCTGCATAAAACCTTTCAGTCCGAGAGCGGCGGCGCGATCTACCACGCTGTTATACTCAAAACTCGTCACTCTTCTGCCGAGTTCCTTGGGTCCTATATTAAATTCGGGCGTATATTGGCTCATTACGCTGACGTAAGCGGTCGGAAAATGCTCTGCAATGTATTCCATTATCTTTATGCTGTCGTTTCTGTGCCCCGGCAAGACGAGATGACGTATGATAACTCCCTTTTTTATCAGCCCGTCCTCTATCACGACCTCGCCCACCTGTTCCGTCATTTGGTTTATGGCGCGTTTGGCGACTTCGGGATAGTCGGGCGCGGCGGAATATCTCGCGGCGATATTTGCGTCCATATATTTGAAGTCGGGCAAATAGACGTCCACGAGCCCGTTCAAAACGGACAGATCGCCCTCATAACCGCTGCTGTTGTACACTACGGGAATGTGCAAAAGCGGTTTGAGTTTTTTCAGGACGGCGGCGACTTCGACGATGAAATGCGTCGCCGTGACGAGATTTATGTTGTGGACGCCGCTTTGTTGCAACTTTAATATCTCTTCGATCAACCTGTCCTCGGAATAATATTCGCCCTTTTGCCCGCGACTTATAGGCATATTCTGACAATAGCAGCACCTGAGATTGCAGCCCGAAAAAAAGACCGCTCCGCTCCCATTGCTCCCGCTTATAACAGGCTCTTCGTAATAATGCGGCGTGATGAGCGCCACTTTGAGTTTGTCCGCGCCGCAAAAGCGACCTTTGTCGAGGTCGCACTGTCGCGGACATTTGCTGCAAATAGCCAAAGCCGTATCCTCCTCGTTCGATTATAGCACAAATGCCATGTAGGGACAAGCGAAACGGGACGGAAATTTTGTTGCAAAAAGTTCGCCTTTATGGTATCATAGCGCTATGAGTATTTTGGAGATCAAAAATCTATCGCACGTCTATGACGCCAAACCGCTGTTCGTAAACGCCGATCTCACCGTTTCGGGCGGCGAACATTCGGGCATAGTGGGACTTAACGGCGCGGGCAAATCCACGTTCATAAAGATCTTGTCGGGCGAGGTACTGCAAGACGAGGGCGAAGTGAAGTGGTTGAACGGCATTACGCGCGGTTATCTCGATCAGCACGCCGATATCGACCGAAATCTGACGGTAATGCAATATCTGCGCTCCTCTTTCAACCATATGTTCAAGCTGAACGAAACAATGGAGGATTGCTATGTCAAAATGGCTACCGCAGAGGGCGAGGCGCTCGACGCCCTTATCACCAAGGCGAACAACCTGCTCGACACGCTTACGCGCGACGGATTTTTCGAACTCGATTCCACGATAAAAAAGGTGGCAGGCGGGCTCGGCGTGGGCAATCTCGGCTACGACACGCCCATTTCGCAACTGAGCGGCGGCGGCAGAGCCAAACTCATGCTCGCAAAACTGCTGCTGTTAAAACCCGACATTATGCTGCTCGACGAGCCGACCAACTTCCTCGACATAGAACATATCGAATGGCTGGAAGAATTTTTGAACGGCACGAAATCGGCATTCCTCGTCATTTCGCACGACACGGATTTTTTGGACAAGGTGTGCAAAAACATCATAAACATAGAAAACGGCGAGATCAAAAAATACAGCGGCAATTATTCGCAATTTGTCGCTACGCGCGAACAAAACGCCAAACAGTATGAGGAAGCGTATCTTCGCCAGCAGCGCGAAATAGAAAGAATGACCGAATATATCGAACGCAACAAGGCGCGCGCGGCTACCGCGGGCATGGCGAACAGCCGCAAAAAGATGCTCGACAAAATGGAGATCCTGCGCAAACCGACGGTCGTTTACGACGCGGAATTTTCCTTTCCTTACGTCGATCTCGTAACAAAGGAGTTGGCGATAGTAAAGGGTCTTTCGGTGGGATACGGCTCGCCCATTCTGCCGCCCATCGATTTCACTCTCGGTAGCGAAACAAGGCTTTGGCTACGCGGCACCAACGGCATAGGCAAGACGACCATAATAAAGACGTTGATGAACAAAATATCCAAATTGGGCGGGTATGTGCACTTTCACCCCGCATGCAAGATCGCATACGTCGAACAGGACCTGTATTTCGAAAATCCCGCTTTGCTGCCCGCGACATACCTCAGCGAAAAGTTCCCGCGGCTGGACTCCAAGGACGTGCGAGCGCTCCTTGCCAAAGTGGGCTTGAAGAACGAGCTCGCTCTGCGCCCCATCGAAAATCTGAGCGGCGGAGAACAAATGCGACTTAAACTCGCCGTGCTTTCCAAGGTGCCGTCCAACCTGCTCATTCTCGACGAACCGACCAATCACCTCGACGTGCGCGCCAAGGACAGTCTGAAAAAGGCGCTCAAAGAGTATAAGGGCGCAATGATCCTCGTAAGCCACGAAAAGGACTTCGCTTCCGATATCTGCGACGTAGTTTTCGACGTAAAATAATAAAGGTCGCCATACGGTAAACGCGCTCCGAAAGCATAATACTTTCGAAGCGCGTGTTTTTTTATCGTTTTTTTGCAAATGAACTATTTGTAATATCCTACGCCCGACTCGAAGATCTTCATATCGAATTCGCCGGGGATATTCTGATACAGCCCCTTGCCTATTCTTTCGGCGTGTCCCATCTTGCCTATTATCCTGCCGTCGGGCGATATGATGCCCTCCACCGCATAGTACGAGCCGTTGGGATTGTACGGCGACTCCATAGTCACGTTGCCGTTGAGATCGACGTACTGCGAGAAGATCTGCCCCGAAGAAAGCATGCGCATGAAGTGTTCGGACGTCGCGGTGAATTTGCCCTCGCCGTGACTTACGGGCACATTGTATATCTCGCCCACCTTTACGCCGCTCAGCCAGGGCGAACAGGTGCTGCCCACTCGCACGCGGCAAATGGCGCTGACGTGGCGCGCGATATTGTTGTAGGTGAGCGTCGGAGAATCGGCGTCCTGCCCGACTATCTTGCCGTATGGGAGAAGTCCGAGTTTGATGAGCGTCTGAAATCCGTTGCATATACCGAGAATAAGTCCGTCGCGCTTATACAAAAGTTCTTCCACCGCCTCGGCGATGTACGGATTCTTGAACACAGTAGCAATGAACTTGCCGCTCCCGTCGGGTTCGTCGCCCGCCGAAAAACCGCCGGGGAACGCTATGATCTGCGCATTTTTTATGCGCGCCACAAGCTGTTCGATAGATTCGCCGATATCCGACGGCTTTTGATTTTTGATAACGAAAATATCCGTTTCCGCTCCCGCACGCGCAAACGCCCTTGCCGTATCGATCTCGCAATTGGTGCCGGGGAAAGCGGGAATAAATACGCGCGGTTTTGCCGTCTTGACTGTCGAAACGAACTCTTCGCCCACATGCGAGGACGCGATAGCCTCGCCCTCGGCAGGCGCCGTCGTGGGATAAAACTGTTCGAGCGGCTTTTCAAACGCCGTCCTCAATTCGTCGAACGTAAATTCGGTCTTGCCGATCTTTATCGCGCCGTCGGTGACCTCGCCGATATATTCGCCTTGCAATTTTTCTTCGCTCACCAAAACGATATTGCCGTAGTGTGGCGCGAGATCTTCGCCGCTCAGCCTCATGGTGACGCCCTTGCCGTTGCCCAGGATCGACTTGATCACGGCGCAGGCAAGTCCGCCCTCTTCCACCACGGCGGCGGAAAGTATCTTGCCGCTTTGAATGAGTTTTTCCACCTCTTTGAAGGTCTTCATCGCGCTCTCGAAGTCGGGCAAGCCGTCATCGTCGCGTTTGAGCCCGAATTCGTAAATGTGTCCGTTTTTGTCGAACGTGTTGTGAACGATCTTTCGGTCGTCGGCAATGCCCATGGCGAAAGCTATGAGCGTGGGAGGCACGTCGAGGTCCTCAAAACTGCCGCTCATGCTGTCCTTGCCGCCGATAGCGGCGATCTTTAAGCCCATTTGCGCCTCGAACGCGCCGAGCAGCGCCGCGAGCGGTTCGCCCCAACGCTTGGGATCCTTGCCGAGCTTTTTGAAAAATTCCTGCAACGTCAGTCTTATGGTGTCGTACTTTGCTCCCGAGGCGATGAGTTTTGCCACTGCGCTCACAATAGAATGCGCCGCGCCCACAAAAGGCGATATCTTGTTCAGTTCGGGATAGAGCGCAAAGGACGAACAAGTCACGGTGTGCGTAAATCCGCTTACGGGCGGTTTGCTCGCCATTATCATAGACGGGGTCAGACTATATTTGCCGCCGTACGGCATGAGCACCGTCGCCGCGCCTATCGTGCTGTCGAAGTTTTCGCCCATGCCCTTTTGCGAACATACGCTCGGTTGCATAAGCGCGTCGAGCACCGCCCGGCGTTCGTCTTTGTCAAGCTGTTTTTGAGCCTCATGCGCATATTTGTCGAAAAATCCGCGTGCGCAATCGTCGGTCACTTCGACGTCCGTTTGCTGCTTTACGCCGTTCGTGTCCAAGAACTCGCGGGAGATATCCACTATCGTTTCGTCCTTGTAGAACATTCGCAATCTGCCGCTGTCCGTGACCAAAGCGACTTTTACCGCTTTGAGATTTTCTTTTTCGGCAAGTTCTATGAATTTGTCGGCGTTTTCCGCCTTTACGACCACCGCCATACGCTCCTGCGATTCGCTGATCGCAAGTTCGGTCGCGGTAAGTCCCTCGTATTTCTTATTTACTCTGTCGAGATATATTTCGAGCCCCGCCGCAAGTTCGCCTATCGCCACGCACACGCCGCCCGCGCCGAAGTCGTTGCATTTGATAATGAGCCGACTTACCTCGGGATCGCGGAACAGTCGTTGCAATTTGCGTTCTTCGGGCGGATTTCCCTTTTGGACTTCCGCTCCGCACGTTGCCGCCGAACGAACGTTGTGCGATTTACTGCTGCCCGTTGCGCCGCCGCAACCGTCGCGACCCGTATCGCCGCCCACCATTATGATAATGTCGCCGCTCTTTGGCGCCATGCGTATAACGTTTTCCTTTTTGTTACCGCCTATTACATAGCCTGTTTCCAACCTTTTGGCTCTGTAATTCTCGTCGAACTTTTCCACCACCGTGCCGGTAGCAAGTCCTATCTGATTGCCGTAAGACGAAAAGCCCGCAAGCGCTTTTTTGGATATGACCTGTTGCGGAAGTTTGCCTTTGAGCGTCGGTCGGGCGCCCGGGAAGTCCGCTCCCGAAACGCGCATTGCCTGATAAACGTACGTCCTGCCGCTGAGCGGATCGCGGATCGCGCCGCCAAGACAGGTCGCCGCCCCGCCGAACGGTTCGATCTCGGTGGGGTGATTGTGCGTTTCGTTTTTGAACATTATGAGCCATTCCTCGTCCTTGCCGTCGTTATCCACGTTTACGACAACGGAGCAAGCGTTTATCTCATCGCTTTCGTCGAGATTGGAGAGATAGCCGTCCTTACGCAACTGTTTTGCCGCGAGAGTGGCTATGCTCATAAGGCAGGGGAACTTGTCCTCTCTTCCCGCGTAATTCTTTTTGAAAACTTCAAGATAATGCTCATAAGCCTTTTTCAGCCTGTCGTTATTCGAAATGACCTTTACGCTTTTGAGCTCCGTATTGAACGTGGTGTGTCTGCAATGATCGCTCCAATATGTGTCTATGACTTTGAGTTCGGTGACGGTGGGATCGCGATGTTCGCTTCTGAAATAACTTTGCACGAATTTGAGGTCGTCGAGCGTCATGGCGAATCCCATCGACGCGTAATACTTTTTAAGACTGAGTTCGGGCATATCGCAAAAGCCCGTTTCTTCCACGCGCATCTGCGACTGCGTGAAAAAAGTCTGTTCTATCGTTTCGGGCGGAACTATGCTCCCCTCTTTGCTGTCCACGGGATTGATAAGATGTCTTTTTACCCTTTCGAGTTCGTCCTCGGGCAGCTTGTCGAACGAATATATGGTCGAGCATTTTACGGTCGGTCTTAGTCCGTCCGTAAGGAACTGCACGCATTGAACTGCCGAATCCATGCGCTGGTCGTATTGCCCGTCGAGATATTCCACCACTACGACGTCGCCCGTCAGAAAACTTATCTCGTAATAGACTGTGTCGAGGGGCGGCTCCGAAAACACGTTTTTGACGGCGAGAGCAAACTGCTCTTCCGAAAGTCCGTCAACGCAATACCTTATAAGACATCTCGGTCTTTTGAGTTCGATACCGAGCACTGCCAGAACGTCCGCCGCGAACTTGCGCGACGCAACGTCATATTCGCTTTTCTTTTCCACATATACGGTGCGTACCATGATCTTATACCTTTCCTATATCGGTTCGATAACGGGAATCTTTGAACCCGATCTTATCTATCTGACCGTAGACGAGTTTTCTCGCCTCGTCCAAGTCGTCCGCCACTGCGCTGAGTTCGAAAACTCTTCCGCCCGAAGTGACGAGTTTGCCGTCTTTGAGCGCCGTTCCCGCATGAAACAAGACGACGTCGTTTAACTTCCCTATGCTTATTTCGTACCCCTTTATCACATTGGAGGGATATCCCCCGCTCGCAATTACGACGGTAAAGCCCGTCTTGTCGCTCCACTTTATATCGATTTTGTCGAGTTTGCCGTCTATGCAAGCGTCGATTATGTCCATAATGTCGCTTTCGAGCAGCGGCAGAACGGCTTCCGTTTCGGGATCGCCCAGCCTCGAATTGTACTCTATGACTTTCAAGCCGTCGTCAGTCATCATAAGCCCGAAATAGATAACGCCCTTGTAATCTATACCGTCCTCTATGAGCCCTTTGACCGTGGGCAACGCGATCTTTTCCATAAATTCGGACTTTTTGGCTTCGGTAAAGAACGGGCTGGGAGCAAACGCGCCCATTCCGCCCGTATTGAGCCCCTTGTCGCCGTCGTAAGCGCGCTTATGATCCTGCGACGACGGCATTACGGAAATATGCTTGCCGTCGCAAAACGCCATTACGGTGACCTCTCTGCCCGATAAAAATTCCTCGATGAGGATACGGTCGCCCGCATCGCCGAACGCCTTGCTTACCATAAGCTGCTCGATCGCGCTTTGAGCCTCGCTGCGATCGGAGCATATCAACACGCCCTTGCCGAGCGCAAGTCCGTCCGCCTTGATGACCAAAGGATATCGCGCGTTATCGAGATATTCCGTCGCCTTCTCGCTCGAATCGAATATGACGCTCTTTGCGGTGGGTATGCCGTGACGAGCCATAAAATCCTTGCTGAACGCCTTGCTGCTTTCCAGCCTTGCGGCGTCCGCCTTGGGTCCGAACGCTCTTATGCCGCGCTCGGTAAAATAGTCTACCGCGCCTTTTGCCAGCGGATCGTCGGGAGTAACGAATATAAGATCGACATTGTTCTCTTTTGCATATTCGTAAATGCCGTCGAAATCGAATACGGAAAGTTTTTTTGTTTCCGCTATCTCCGCGATCCCCGCATTGCCGGGAACGCAAAACAACTTGTCTACGCGTTTGCTTTTTTTGAGTGTATGGCAAACCGCGTGTTCGCGTCCGCCGCTTCCCATTACCAATACGTTGCTCATTGTATGCCTCCTTTGACTATCGATGCCGCCTGACTTCGACGATCGTTCGGCGTTATCGTTTTATTTTGGGTCCTTTATGATCTGCTCTTTCTTTTATGATCCGCCCTTTCATAAGCGGCAAAATATCAATGTTTGAAGTGGCGTTGTCCCGAGAACACCATGGAGATCCCGCACTCGTCCGCCTTTTTTATGCTGTCCTCGTCGCGTTTGCTGCCGCCCGGTTGGACGATAGCCGCAATGCCCGCAGCCGCGGCGGCTGTGACGCAGTCGTCAAATGGGAAGAACGCGTCCGAACCGAGCACCGCGCCCTTGACGGACGTAAGGCTGTGTTCGATAGCTTGATTTGTCGCCCATATCCTGTTGGTCTGTCCCACGCCTATGCCGAGCGTAACGCCGTCTTTTACCACGACGATCGCGTTGGACTTGCAATGTTTGACCACTTTCATGGCAAATTCCATATCTTTGAGCTGCGCGTCGGTAGGCTTTTTTGCGGTAACGACATCGAGATCGCCGAAAACCGTTTCGTCCGACTGTTGAACGAGCAAGCCGCCGTACACCTTTTTGAACTCATGTCCGCCCTTGTTCGCTTTCGCAATGTCGGGATGAACGAGCACGCGCAAATTCTGCTTTTGGGACAATATCGCGAGCGCTTGCTCGGTAAAGGACGGAGCTATCACTATTTCGAGGAAAGTCTTTATGAGTTCCTCGGCAAGTTTGCCGTCCACCTCGCGATTGAGCGCGACTATACCGCCGAAAACCGATACGGGATCGCTGTCATGCGCCTTGACGTAAGCGTCGTAAATGTTGTCCGCGACAGCCACTCCGCACGGATTGGTGTGCTTTATAGCGACCGCGGCGGGTCCGTCGAACTCTTTGAGCAGGGCGAGCGCGCCGTTTGCGTCGTTGATATTATTGAAAGACAGTTGCTTTCCGTTGAGTTGTTTTGCCTCCGCAAGCGAATTGCCTACGGGTATCGCCTCGCGATAGAACGCCGCTGATTGGTGCGGATTTTCGCCGTATCTGAGCGATTCGACCTTTTCGTACGCGACGGTGAGTTCGTCGGGATATTCGATATTCAGCTTGGCGCGCAAATAATCGGATATCATGGAGTCGTACACGGCGGTATGTTGATACACCTTGTACATAAGATATATGCGCGTTTGCTCGCTCACTTCGCCGCGCTCCATTTCGTCAAGCACCTTTTCGTAATCGCGCGGATCGGTAATGACTATCACGCCGCGATAATTCTTTGCGGCGCTTCTGAGCATGGTCGGACCGCCTATATCTATGTTTTCGACCGCCTCGTCAAAACTTTTGCCCGCCATGATCGTCTGCTTGAACGGATACAGATTGACGATCACCAGGTCGATGACGTCTATATTCAACTTTTTGAGTTGCGCCATGTGGTCCTTGTTGTCGCGAACGGCAAGCAAGCCCGCATGTACCACGGGGTGCAAGGTCTTTACCCGACCGTCAAGACATTCGGGAAATCCCGTTATCTCGCTGATATTCTTTACGGGCAAGCCCGCTTCCCTTATAGCCGACATCGTGCCGCCCGTGGAAATGAGTTCATAGCCCATTTTTACCAATCGACCGCAAACGTCGACAATGCCCGTCTTATCCGATACGCTGACAAGCGCTCTCTTTTTCATTTTCGCATCTCCTCTATAAGATTTGCCACTACTTGCGGCAATAACTCGTGTTCCTTATCCAAAACTTTTTTTTGCAGACTTTCGGGCGTGTCCGTCTTGTCCACGCGCACTTTCGCCTGCGCTATTATCCTGCCCGTATCCGCGCCCGCGTCCACATAGTGGACCGTGCAGCCCGATTCCGTTTCGCCCGCGGCAATGACCGCTCTGTGCACGTTCATTCCGTACATTCCGACGCCGCCGTATTTGGGCAAAAGCGCGGGATGTATGTTGATTATCCTGCCCTCGAACGCTTTTACCATGTTGGGCGAAAGAATGGTGAGATATCCCGCAAGCACGATAAGATCGGTACCTTTGCTTTTGAGCAGATCGATGATCTTATCGAACATTGCTTCCGCATTGTCGTGATCCTTTTTGCAAAAGACGGCGTACGGAATCCCGTGCCGTTTTGCGCGCTCGATCGCGTAAATATCGGGTTTGCTCGCAATGAGCAAGTTTATCTTCGCCTTTATGAGCCCGCTCTCCACGCCGTCTATTATCGATTGAAAATCGGTCCCGCCGCCCGACGCGAATACGGTTATATTCATAATATGACTCCGTTGCCCTTGACCACTCTGCCAAGTCTTACGGGCGTCTCGCCGAGCGAACGAAGCGTTTCGAGCGCTTTCTCCTCTTCGGACGCTCTTACGCATATGACAAGCCCTATGCCCATATTGAATGTGTTGTACATTTTTTTGTCGTCGATCCCCGCGCGGCGCTGTAACGCCTTGAACAGCCTCGGGATCTCGTAAGAATCTCTGTCTATCTCGGCAGCCAAGCCTTCGGGCAATATCCTCGGGATATTCTCTATAAATCCGCCGCCCGTTATGTGCGCCATGCCAAGCACCTCGCACTTTTCGATGAGCGAAAGCGCGGTCTTGACGTAAATGCGCGTGGGAGCAAGCAAGACTTCGGACGGCTTTGCGCCGAGTTCCTCGTCGAACTCAAACAAACTCTCGTCGGGCTTAAAAAGTCGGCGAACGAGAGAATAGCCGTTGCTGTGCACTCCCGACGACCTTAATCCTATAAGTCTGTCGCCCTCCTTTATCTCGGAGCCGTTGATTATTTTGTTCTTTTTTACTATTCCCACCGAAAAGCCCGCCATATCGTAATCGTCGCCCTCGTAAAATCCGGGCATTTCGGCTGTTTCGCCGCCTATGAGCGCGCAACCTGCTTGTTTGCAGCCCTCGGACACGCCCTTTACTATTTCGGCGACCTTTTGGGGTATAAGTTTGCCGAGCGCTATGTAATCGAGAAAAATGAGAGGTCTTGCGCCTTGGCAAACGATATCGTTGACGCACATGGCAACGCAGTCGATGCCCACGGTGTCGTGCTTGCCCGTAGCGAACGCGTATTTGAGTTTTGTGCCCACGCCGTCGGTGCCCGCCACCAGAACGTCGGCGTCGTCGCCCTCGCCGAGCGCGTAAAAGCCGCCGAACGACCCTATATCGCCGAGCACGTTGCCGTCGTACGTTTCCTTGACGTACTTTTTCATCAGCTTGACAGCTTCATAGCCGCGTTCCACGTCCACGCCCGCGGTCTTGTAATCGATTGCCATATATCAAACCTCCAAAACGAATTTGCCGCAATTGTATTTGTCCACGTCGACGGGATAATTTCCGTCGAAACAAGCGGCGCAAAAATCACATTTATTGCCCTTGCACGCCTTTATAAGATATTCGAGCGGCAAATAGTGCAAACTGTCGGCGCCGATGAGTTTGCATATCTCCTCTTCCGAACGATAGCCGCCTATCAGCTTATCCCTCGACTCCATATCCACGCCGAAAAAGCAGGGATATTTGACTACGGGCGAGGCGATGAGCATATGGACCTCTTTTGCCCCGCTCTCGCGAAGCAAGCCTATTATCTTTTTCGAGGTCGTGCCGCGCACTATCGAGTCGTCGATAAGCACAAGTCTTTTGCCGTTGATATTGTTCTTTATCGCGTTGAGTTTTACGCGGACGCTGTTCTCTCTGAGCGCCTGCGAGGGCTGAATGAACGTCCTGCCCACATATCTGTTTTTGCTCAGCGCGTCTACGAGCGGTATTCCCGTGCTCTCGCTGTAACCGCGAGCTGCGACGATAGCCGAATCGGGCACGCCCGCGACCGCGTCGGCGTCTATTTTGAACAGCTTTGCGAGATATTTTCCGCATTGATAGCGGGCGTCGTACACCGTTCTGCCGTCGATAGTCGAATCGCTGCGCGCAAGATAAACGTATTCGAAAATGCACGAATGTCTTTCGATATTGGGCATAAATTCGCTCGAAATTTCATTGTTTTCGTCAACGACGACTATTTCGCCCGGCAAAATGTCGCGAACGAATTCGGCGTTGAGCGAATCGAGCGCGCACGTTTCGCTGGCAAAGATAATGTCGTCGCCGCGCCGACCCATGACGAGCGGCTTAAAGCCGAACTTGTCCCTTACCGCGACGAGTTTATCGTCCGCCATTATTACGAGCGAGTAAGCGCCTTCGAGCATTTCGCACGTCTTTTTTACGCCGCCGAGCAAACTTTCCTCGCTGTTGAGGTTTATCAGCGTGGCGATGACCTCGCTGTCGATCGAACTCTGAAAAACGTGACCTTTTTTCATCATGCCGCTTTTGAGGCTGTCGCAGTTGATTATGTTTCCGTTATGCGCCACCGCCATGCGACCGAATCGTCCGTAAAATACGACGGGTTGAGCGTTTACGACGTTGCTCGAACCCGTTGTGGAATATCTGACGTGGCCTATCGCGCAGTCGCCGAAAGGAAAGCCGCCGAGCGTTTCCTCCTCGAAAACGTCGTTGACGAGCCCCATTTTTTTGTAATAATTGATCTTGCGTTTATCATAGCTTACGGCGATGCCCGCGCTCTCCTGACCGCGGTGTTGCAGCGCAAAAAGTCCGTAATAGATATCGTATGCGAGCGCCTTTTTTTGCTTGCTTTTGATGCCTATGATCCCGCATTCCTCATTCAATTTTTTCGCCGGAACGATTATTCCGCTCATGCTTTTTCTCCCGTTACTCTTTTGAACATTTCCGCATACGCTTCCTCTACTCCACCGAGATCGCGACGGAACCTGTCCTTGTCGAGTTTTTCATTCGTCTTTGCGTCCCAGAAACGGCATGTGTCGGGGGAAATTTCGTCCGCAAGCACGATAGAGCCGTCGTTCAATCGCCCGAATTCGAGCTTGAAATCTATAAGGCGAACTCCGAGTTCGAGGAAGTATGCTTTGAGGACGTCGTTGACCTTAAAGGCGTACTTTTTGATCGTTTCTATCTCTTTCTCGGTCGCAAGTTTCAACGCGAGCGCATGATAGGAATTGATGAGCGGATCGCCGAGTTCGTCGCACTTGTAAGAAAATTCTATGGTGGGCTTATCGAAAGGAATGCCCTCTTCCACGCCGTATCGCTTTGCGAACGAGCCTGCGGAAACGTTTCGCACAATGACTTCGAGGGGAACGATCTTAACCTTTTTGACCAAAGTTTCTCTCTCGGAAAGTTCCTTTACGAAGTGCGTGGGTACGCCTTCCTTTTCGAGAAGTTGCATGAGCATATTGGACATACGGTTGTTCACGATGCCCTTGCCCGCGATCTGCCCCTTCTTCAAACCGTTGAAAGCGGTCGCGTCGTCCTTGTAACTGACGATGAGCAAGTCCTCACTATCGGTGAGAAACACCTTTTTTGCTTTGCCTTCGTAAAGCTGTTGTCGTTTTTCCATGATATATAGACCTCTCTATTAGAATTTTAAATCTTTGTTGCTTTCGATAACGTCCGCGCGCATTTTGGCTTTGTACGCTCTCAGCTTATCCATGAGGGAGCGATCGCCGAGCGCGAGCATCTGTATGGCGAGCAGACCGGCGTTAAGCCCGCCTCCCACCGCCACGGTGGCTACCGGCACGCCGTTAGGCATCATTACCGTCGAAAGCAAACTGTCCATGCCGTCCAGGAACGAACTCTTTACGGGCAAGCCCACGACAGGCAAGACCGTGTTTGCGGCAATAAAGCCTGCAAGGTGCGCGGCTTTGCCCGCAACGGCGATGATGACTTTCGTGCCGTTTTTTTCCGCTTGCGAAGCAAGTTCGGTAACTTCCGTCGGCGTACGGTGCGCGCTCAATACATGAACGCCCGTATCCACTCCGAATTCTTTTAAAATGTTTATTGCGGGCGCGGCGACGTCGAAGTCGCTCTTGCTGCCCATTACTATTTCTACGGTTGCCATATCTTTACGTCCTTTTCCCGAATTAGATTTTAGTATAGCACAATATACCCTAAAATAGCAAGCAATTCGTCAAACTTCTGCGGATTATGGAAAATTTTATTGGACGGCGGGCGTTTGCAAAAGGCGATCTTGCGCGCAGAGCTCTCAATAAACCGCTTTGCGCCGATTTGGCATTAAAAAGTTTTTCGCCCCATATAATTGACTATGAGTGTTTTGGAAGCGATAGTGCTCGGACTCATACAAGGTCTGACCGAATTTTTACCCGTGTCGAGCAGCGGGCATATTTTGCTCGCTCAGCGCATAATGGGAGTGGAAAGCGAACTCGGCTTTACCCTCATACTTCATCTCGCCACCTTGCTTGCCGTGGCGATAGTTATGCGAAAACGCATATGGGACACGATCCGCACCCCGAAAAAGTGGGGGCCGATAATTCTCGCCTCGATTTTTTCCGCGCTCGTGGTGTTCGCGCTCGGAGATGCCCTCGAAAGCGTACTCAAAGGAAAATTTCTCGCCGCAAGTTTTCTTATTACCGCCGTTTTGCTGCTGCTAAGCGGATTTGTAAAGCCCAAAAAGCGCGAAATGACCTGCTTTGACGCCGTGATAGTAGGTTGCGTTCAAGGACTTGCCGTTTTGCCCGGACTGTCGCGAAGCGGTTCCACCGTGTCGGCGGCGGCGCTGCTCGGATACGAAAAGGAAGAGGCGGTTTCTTTCAGTTTTTTGCTATCCATTCCCATAATAGTCGCGTCGGCGGCGATAGATCTATTGACCGAAGGCATATCGTCCATACCGTTTTTGCCCTTGCTTTTCGGCTTTATCTCGGCATTTACGAGCGGCTTGGCGGCAGTAAAACTCATGCTTAAAATTACGCGCAGCTACGACGCTTTCGCCATATACCTTACCGCGCTGTCCGCGTTCTTGCTCATAAACGACCTGCTTTTGCATTTGTTTTAGCGGGAAATGAATAAAAGATCCGTTTGGACGCAAACTAAAAACATGCAAAACACTTTATCTGCAAAAAAATCAAACGGATTTTGGACATTTATCTTGTGCGTCGCGCTCACTTTGGGCATAGGGACCTTATGCGGCTATCTCAGCGGCGCGACAAAAGGCTATGCGGGGATCAATATGCCCGACTTTGCTCTGCCCGATTGGAGTTATTCGATGATCTGGACGGCGCTCTATATCCTTATGGGTATATCGCTGTATCTGCTCATAACTCTTCAACCACTGTCCGTACAAGAGCAAAACCTGAAAACCGCCGCTATCGTGATGTGGGCGTTGCAATTCGCTTTCGATCTCTTGTGGCCGTTCGTGTTCTTCAACATAGATTTCACCGCCGCGTTCGTGATAAATACCGTAATGGCGGCACTTGTGACTTCCATTGTTACGATCGGATTCTTCATTCGACCGCTGAGTTCCGTGCTGCTTTTGCCGTATTGGGGTTGGCTTTTGTTCTCTTGTTATCAAACTCTTATGGTGATCGTTCTCAACGCCTGAAACGCCCCCCGCTCTTTGTACGGTCCGCAAGCCAAACTCAAAAATCTTATCCGTTCAGGCTGTTTTTGTCGAGCAAAAAATCATAAAGCCCCATATAGATCATGCCCTTATCATCATAGCTCACCTTTCTTCGGGAGTCGGTTATGATGATCTTTTTGAAAAAATCCTTCGTTGCAAGTAACGGACGCAATTCCGCAAATACTTTCTCTTCGTTTCCCATGCGATATGCCGATTGGATATAATATCTTTCGGGCCCCATATTGACGACAAAGTCGATCTCGCATTGCCTTTTCTTTCCGGCTTCGCTCACCTCCACGACCCCAACGTCCACCGAATATCCGCGAGAAATCAACTCATTGAAAATTATATTTTCCATTGCGTGTGTTTCTTCATCCTGACGGAAGTTCAGCCGAGCGTTCCGTAACCCCATATCGACGCAGTAATATTTGGACGGATAGGAAAAATACTTCTTGCCTTTCACATCATATCGACTCGCGTGACAGAACAGGAATGCTTCCTCTAAATATTCCAGGTACTTTGAGATCGTTTCGGAGCCGACTTTGACCTTGCGCACGGATCGGAGCGTGTTCGCGATCTTGCTGGAATTGACAAGCGAGCCGACCGACGAGCAAAGATCGTCGGTAAGCATTTGCATTACTTCGGGAAGTTCGATGCTGTATCGCTCCTCTATGTCCTTGAAGTATGTCATTTTGAACAGATCGGTAAGATATTTGATCTTATCTCTCGCATCGGAAAGCGACAATGTATACGGCAAACCGCCATACAGAGAATACTCCGCAAAGGCGTCTTCCTTGTCGCCGCCTACAAAGTCATAATATTCTTTGAAGGTGAGCGGGAACACCCGCACTTCATCGCCACGACCACGGAACTCTGTCATGATGTCCTTTGAAAGCAATTTTGAATTGCTGCCGGTCACATAGACATCCACATTGCCCATATGCAAAAAGCCGTTGAGGACTCCGTATAGAGGCAACGGTTCTTCGCTTTTCAACTCTTCTTTCTTTATCGCATATTGAATTTCATCGATAAAGACATAATACATTTGCGATCTGTCGATAGCCTTTGAAGTAACGTATTGCAATAACTTCATCGGATCTCTGTACGATGCGTCTTGAACGGAGTCAAGGGCAAGAGTTATAATATTTTCTTCTTTGACGCCGATGGACAACAAATGATCCCGATAAAGTTCAAACAGCAAATAACTTTTTCCGCACCGTCTGATCCCCGTGATCACCTTTATCATTCCGTTTTCTTTTTTGGATATTAGCCTCTGTAAATAGAAGTCCCTTTTGATGATCTTCATTCAAATCGCCCTCCGCTTGATCGAAAGTTGTCCCGTGAACGTCTCAACTTTCGATCAAAGTATAACACAATGAGATTCGAAAGTCAATCTTTGTTTCTCTCTTTATCGCTTGTTTTTAGATAAGAACGAAATTTTTTTGCTTTTTGGTCGGGCGGCTAAGATCTACTCAATATCTCATTTATTCTTTTTTGTATAAATGTTTCGATGATTTTCAATCTGTCATCGGGCAAATTATATTTCGGGTGTTTCTTGAATTTAAAATTGATAAGTTTACGCAACTCCTCTCTTTGTCTGTCCGACAAAAATTCATTGATGATAGTTTCAAAGGATACGCCCTCAAATGCAGGCATTCGCGTTTGAGCGTACTTATCGATATTGCGCAGGTCGTCCTCCATTGCATAATTGAACAGTGAAAGCCCATTATCGAAAATCGGCGCAAGCGCTATCGGTTCATTTGTAGCATTTTCCACCAACCCGAAATTTCCGAAATGTCTGTCTGTATTGCAAATAACGGCGTCAAATATCATCATGTCCGCGAACTCATCGTAGAAATCACCGCCAAGCGATTTCAGATATTCCACTGTTTTCGTCAGAGTGCACCTATGCAAAAAGCGATGAATGGGCACATATGATATATCGATGCTCGTGAACAATTCGCATGTGGAGCATAAAATGCCTTTCCAACGCGCCAAACCGTATAAGACGTGCTTTATTCTCATTTTTTCCGCTATTTGCGCCGCATAAAACTCCGAATAAGGTTCATTGCCGGCGTTAGCCGCGCCGACAGACCCCCCTTTATAAAGGTAAATTTTCTTGTTGATCCTGCGCCAACATTTCCTTAACATACCGTTTGTCGTATATTCCGGCGACGAAGTAAAACCCTTGCAAGTAAAGCTGCCATATCCCGTATATGCGATCAATGACAATGTGCGGGCAAAACTGTTTTCATAGAGATTGTAATTCGCGAATTTTCCGCCCGATCCCTCTTCGACGATCCAATAACTGTCGTTAAGAGAAAGTCCCTTGCACAACCGAATAATTCCGATAGTATCGTTATGAGAAAGTCCGCTTTCCGAAAGGATACGATCGACAAACTCTCTGTTTTTGGGTATAATACGAGATGATAACCACTTTTCAAGGCTTTCGGGATCAGGCGTCAAACCGATCGGCAACAAATGTCGCGACTCTTCGTTTATCCAATCGATCGTATAAACGATCTCTCCCAAATTCGTTCTATCCATTCGGAACTTCAAAAGCGCTTTGTCATATTGTTTGAGTTCGAATATCATCGTACACCTCTTTTCGGGCAAAAAACCGTATATGGATGATTATATCATAGAAAGCCCTAAAAATCAAAGATTTTTTCAGACAAAAACAGCGAAACGTTTGTTTCGCTGTTTTTCGTATCTTTACATCCCTGTCAGATACAAATAGCTTATACGGCATACCCTTGCAATGTCGCATTGAGCTTTTTTGGTTGTAGGAACATTTTTTCTCCGTACCATTGTCCCTGAATGGTACCCATATATATGGTCTAAGCTATTCGGCATATATAATGCCATTTTCGCTTTGAGGAATTGGTTAGAATTAGTTAATTTTTATCTTTAATATCTACAGTTAATTTCACAATTTTAACTGTAACTGTATATGTATCCCCGCTTTTTACGCAAGAATCACTTGTTGCCCAACCAACAGTATCAGCGTCCAAAGATATTTCAACACTCGTAACTTCACCGGAAGCATTTACTGTGCCTTTTGCATACCACGGTCCGACAAGCTGCCATTCATATTTGCTTGTGGTGATTTCAACTCCGGTGTAAGCGCCTTTTTTTGCGTCTTTGGTGGCCGCTTCGGTGGGTTTGTCTGCAAGTAATATTTCAGCGACGGCTTCTCCGCGGACTGCACGAATGTTTGCATTTTCAACACTATCTTCTGCCTTATTGAGCGCGCCTACAAAGAGAGGAACTGCAATAGCGGTAAGAACTGCTATGATAGCTACTACTATCAAAAGTTCCGCAAGCGTAAA
>CANQFK010000009.1 GCA_947598585.1 uncultured Clostridia bacterium | reverse complement strand
TTGGCGTTGTTAAAGCGGAATACCGATAAGGAAAGCAGAAGAAAACTTTTGGCATCCGCGCAGGAGAAAGAGAACGCCGAACGGCGCGTACAGGCTCTTGACCGTATCATCCGAAACCTCTATGAGGACAAAGTGAACGGCAACCTCTCCGACGAACGCTTCCGCAAATTATCACAGGAATACGAAGAAGAGCAGAAAACGCTGAACGCACGGATCCGAGAATTGCAGGAAATCTTAATGAAGGCAAAGGAGCAATCCGACAACGTGACGCGCTTCATGC
This sequence comes from uncultured Clostridia bacterium, assembly GCA_947598585.1. Lineage (GTDB taxonomy): Bacteria > Bacillota > Clostridia > Christensenellales > Pumilibacteraceae > CAG-552. Next base: position 56,606 of record CANQFK010000009.1, on the reverse strand, counting down.
GAATTGTACGGAAGTACACGGACATTACGGAACTTACACCCGAAATCGTGCGGGACTTTATAGAAAAGGTTATCGTACATGAGAAAGAAAAGATTGACGGCGGCAAGCGGACGCAGGCGGTGGAAATCATCTATAACTGCGTGGGAATGATTCCTGACTTCGCGCAAGCGGAAGTTGCGGCGTAACAAGGACAATAGAATAAGCGGTCTGACTAACCGCCAAACCGCTTATTCATAGAATCCCTATCGAAGCCACCCTTCAGGGTTCTCTTTTTTTGGTACTTGGGGAACGAATCCCATTTTGCGAAGCAAAATGGGGTTCGCGGTCGCCAGTAGGTAGATGAGAAAAAAGCAATAAAGAATAAAGGCGACCAAGCAAGATGCCCAACGTGAAAGAGCAGTAGGCGTTTGGCAGGGAAGCGTTATACTTGATTTATACGCTTTTATATGGTATAATTCAGATAACAAACAGAATGAAAAAGTCGGAGGAAAAAATACGGTCATGAGCGCAATACTTTTTTTGGGAGTTAAAAATGCTTTATATAGATCCGAATACGGCGCAAATGAAGTTTATTCGGACATTAAATATCCAAACTCATTATTTTTTCGTGACGGCATTTCTTTCGATGATGATATATTCGAACCAAACAGACAACATATCGGTCGGTATTATTCAAAATATAAGTGGTATGAGGTAAGATCCAATGTAATGTTATTTGATTACGAAAGCAAAAATCAAGAAACATGTCCCGACCTATACGAGGCTTCGTTACAGCTTAGTGAATGGTTCATACGTTTTTTATCGTTGCAAATTAAAAACGGCAACGAACTGTATCTTTTACAAAGGTGGCTGGGTAATTCTCCCGACAAGAAAATAAGCTGCAAAACATTGAAGATAAGTAATTTAAAACCGATAGATTGTAAACTTCCGTATGACACTTTGCTTAAACTAAGGTTTTCGTAGATTTTATTTTCGGAAAAGTTATATGCCGTTAAGTAATGCGATATAAAAGTCGAAGTGTGGTTTATCGAGCGATATTCCGAAGAATTTTATGCAATAATAATTTTCGCTTGCATTCTTTTTCGGTATGTGCTAAAATATATCCATACAATATATGTATATCGGATATAAGGAGCGGATCATGGATAAAAAATTTTATAAGAACAATCGTAAAAGACTTTTTGAATTATTGCCCGAAAAATGTATAACGGTTCTTTCGAGCGGCTATTCGATCAATCGCAGCGCCGATGAAGATTATGACTTTACAGCCAACAACAATTTTGTCTATCTTGCCGGAATTCGACAAGCCGAAGTTCATCTTATAATGATCAAAGACGGCAAAAATTGCTCCGAAAAATTATTTATAGACGAATATGACGAAAGATATGCAAAGTGGATAGGTCATAAGATAACGAAAAAAGAAGCGTCGGATATTTGCGGCATTGCTCAAAAGGATATATACTACAAAAAAGATTACGAAAGCACGCTCAATGCTCTTTGCGAGCAATACAAGGTAGTTTATCTCGATCTTGAAAAGGGCAAGAATATCAATTACAATTCATTCGGCTTGACCCTTGCCGAAAAACTCACCGCCAACGAGATCGAGGACGTTTATCCTATAATTGTGGGACTTCGATCCGCAAAGCAAAGCTGCGAGATAGAACTCCTTTCGGACGCGATAGACGCTACAAACAAGGGAATTATGGAACTTATGCGTCATTCCAAGCCCGGAATGTACGAATATCAATTGGAAGCCTACTACAACTTTTCGATAAAGCAGAACGGCAACAGGGAATTTGCGTTTAAGACCATTGCCGCGTCGGGCATAAATGCGACTACTTTGCATTATTCCACCAACAACAGCGTCATGAAAGACGGCGACATGATCTTGTTCGATCTCGGCGCTCGTTCCAACGGATATTGCGCGGATATATCGCGTACTTTTCCCATAAACGGCAAGTTTACCGAAATACAAAAGACGGTATACAATATCGTCCTTGCCGCCAACAAAAAGATAGCAAAAGTGGCAAAAGCAGGCATGACTATCGCCGAACTTCAAGCTATTTGTATCGATACTCTTACAAAAGGTTGCCTTAAAGCGGGGCTTATAAAAAATGCCGAGGAACTTAAAAAATATTATTTCCACGGCGTTTCGCATTCGATAGGTCTTGACACTCACGACCCGATAGATCGTAACGTTCCGCTGCCTGTCGGCGCCGTGATCTCGGACGAACCGGGACTTTATTTCCCCGAACTCGGTATAGGCGTAAGGATAGAGGACGATCTTTATTTGCTCAAATCAAAGGCGGTAAACCTTTCGGCAAACATTATAAAAGAAGTAGATGATATCGAAAAATTTATGAGCGAAAATAAATAACTTTTACGGGAAATCTTATGCTTTCGGATAATATCGAGATCGCAAAAAAGAATATCGAACTCGCAGGTGGACATAATGTAATTATTGTGGCTGCCACTAAGACCGTTTCGCCCGAAGTTATTTCTTCGCTTCCCAAATACGGGATAACGATTGCGGGCGAGAACAAAGTGCAAGAACTTTTGTCCAAATACGACGCGGTCAAAGGCGTTACCTGGCATTTCATAGGCAGGTTGCAACGCAACAAAGTGAAATATATTGTCGATAAAGTGGATATGATCCATTCGGTAGACAGTACCGCGCTCGCAGACGAGATAAATAATCGTTGCGCAAAGATAAACAAAACGATGTCGGTGCTTGTAGAAGTAAACATGGGCGAAGAAGCAAAGGGTGGAGTCGCTTTCGATTCCGTTGCAAGTTTATGCGAATATATCGACAAATTGCCTTATCTTCGTTTGAAAGGAATAATGAGCGTTTTGCCCAAAGACGCGCCCGAGGAAATGTATTCTCGGCTCAACGAACTTCATTTGCAAGTAAAAAACAAATTCGACAATGCGGAGATTTTGTCTATGGGCATGAGCGCCGATTATGTGTCGGCGGTAAAAAACGGTGCGAATATGGTAAGACTCGGGACCTGTCTGTTTGGTCGGAGAGATTATACAAAATAACAAGGTGGATATAAAAATATGGCATTGAATAAGAGAGCACGCGAAGGTCGTGGGGCGGATTCTTTCGAGGAATTGGAATTTTACGAGGACACGCATAACGAAAGAGGCGAATATATAGGCAAGAAAAACTTGCAGGGCTTCAATACTCGCGGCGACGTAAACATTTCGGTCCCTCAATATGACACTATGAAAAGAAACGACAATGTCGCTATGCCCATGGGCAACGGACAGCGCATTATCGTTTATTTTCCCAAGACTCCCGAGGACGTCATGGTGCTTATCAAACATCTCAAAATGAAAAATCCCGCCGTTGTTAATCTCGACGATGATCTTGACGAAGTTACCGCTCAACGTATTCTCGATTTCCTTTCGGGAGCCGTTTGCGCGCTTTCTGGGACCGTGCATAGGATTTCGGGCAATTTGTTTTTGCTTTCTCCGCAAGGCGTAGAGATCACTATACCGTATGAAAAGTAAGGAATTTTGGGAAAAAGCCAAAACTACGCTGATAAGGATCTTACCCGAAATTGCCATAATTTTGGGCGGCTTGATTTTGGACCTTGTAAGCAAAGCCATTGTCGCCGCCAATATGGAGTTGGGGCAGACCGTGACGATCATTCCGAAATTTCTGAATTTCAGTTATACTGTGAATACGAGGGCGGCATTCGGATCGGATTTCGGACTTGATAAGATATTCGGCGGACGGGGCACAATGATATTTTTTATCGTGCTGACTGTCGTTGCGGTCGGTTTTTTCGGCTTTTTGCTTTTCAAAAATCACAAAAAAGGGATACTGTATCGTATCTCGTTTTCGCTTATAATCGCGGGCGCGCTCGGCAATCTGTATGACCGCATTTTTTTAAGCGGAGTGAGGGATTTTATCCAGATCGAATATTTCGGGCTCGAATTGTTCGGAAGCAAGACGTTCGCGATTTTTAATATAGCGGATTCTTGCGTCGTTGTAGGCACCGTGCTTTTGCTTGTATTCATTATCTTCTTTGATAAGACTTTCAAAGAGCCGATCAAAGACGAAGGCGTGGATCTGCCTCAAACGGATCAAAATAATAACGACGTCGATAATAATGAAAGCAATGAAATAGCAAATACCTCTGAAATCACGACCGAAACGAGCGAAGAGATCGACAACAAATGAACGAAGAGATCTTTGTAATTGAAAACGATGAAAATTACAGGCTGGACGTTTATCTTGCTTTGGTTTTGCCTTATACGCGCTCTTATATAAAAAATCTTATAGACGGTGGCAACGTTACGGTAAACGGTGCGAACGTCAAATGCGGAAAATCGTTAAAGGCAGGCGACGTGATAACCGTCAATATCCCGCCCGCGGCAAGCCTCGAAGCCAAACCCGAGGATATCCCGCTCGATATTTTATACGAAGATAAGGATCTGGCGGTCATCAATAAACAAAGAGGCATTTCGGTGCACCCGTCGGGCAATATATACTCGGGAACGCTTGTCAATGCGCTTTTGTACCATTTGAAAGAACTTTCCACGATAAACGGAGTTGTAAGACCGGGGATCGTTCACAGGCTCGACAAAGATACGACAGGAGTTATGGTCGTTGCAAAGAACAATTTTGCGCATCTCGAACTTTCAAAACAAATTTCCGAACGAACTGTCATAAAAAAATATCTCGCTTTGCTCGAAGGCAATTTGCCGCAGGATCAAGGCAGCATCGTGACCAATATAGCGCGCAGCGAAAAAGACCGTAAACTTATGACCGTAGCGCAAGTTGGGCGCAAAGCTATCACTGATTATAAAGTTTTGGAAAGGTTCCCCGACAATTGCATGGTGGAATTCAGGATACATACGGGACGCACTCACCAGATAAGGGTCCATGCAAAATACTTGCAGCATCCCGTAGTGGGTGATACGGCATACGGATATAAAAAGCAAAAGTTCGCAACGAACGGTCAATTGCTCCATTCTTATTCGCTTACGTTCGTACATCCGACGTTAAAAGAAGAAATGACTTTTACGGCACCGCTACCCGAGGATTTTTCGGAAATTCTCGATAAACTCCGAAGAGCGCAAATGAAATAATTCCGCGCCACAATTTCTGTTTCGCGGAAAAATTCCAAACTGCACGATATAATGTTTATAGCCGCATTTGTTTGGTAATAATAGTATGTAACGTTACTTTTTATATTATTCGCCCAAAAAAAGCAAATTTGACAAACTGCACCACAATCAATTGACATTATTTTGTAATTGTTGTACAATATATACTGCTTATATTATTTAGGAGATTTGGAAATGGCAAAAAAGAAAAATATTTTTCTGAGATACTTTGAAAATTTCGGACTTAAACAAATATGCGATATCATGATGATAGTCGCATGGATCTTGCTTATCGTAGGTTGGATTTTGTGGAAAACCACCGAAATTATACTTACCGTTTCATTTGCACTATTCGTTTTTACGTCTGCATTGAGTATTATCAGATGCATAGGCATAATTCGTAACGAACCCAATAAGCGTTCGCCCGAAAGACGTGCCGCTGTCGTAAATATTATCATAATGCTTGCATTCTTTGCCGTCGCTTTGTTCGCATTGATTTGGGGACTTGCGGTAGGCTACGCATTACCTGCGACCAATTGATCAAAAGAGAGCGTTTGCTCTCTTTTATTCTGCGCTTTTCATACGACGATAAAGAGCGGCATATAATATCCCGAGGTAATTATATGAGCTTTTTCGATGAAATAAAAAGGGAAGTCGGGATAACGGATCTGCAAATGCTCAACGGATTTTCGTATGTGAATTTTTGCGGCGAAACTCTGTATATAGAGGGCGTCAAGAAACTCGAAAAAATATCTTCCGAATGCGTGATGATAAGAACGCAAAAGGCGGAGATCGAAGTCTGCGGCGAACTCAAAATCGAGGCTATTTCGGAAAATACTATCGTTATCACAGGTAGGATAGACAATGTATCTTCGGGGAGGCTTAAATGAAAGCCTCGGTAAGATTCGAAGTCGTGGGATTGAATCAGCTCAGATTGTTGAATACGCTGGTAAAGGACGGTATTCATATCAAGGATCCGTCAAGACGATCCGCTAAACTTATTCGCTTTTCGGTAAATGAAAAGGATAAGTCGAAAACTATCTCCATAATGGAAAAACTCGGTTTTTCTTATGAGATAGTCGAAGAAAAAAATCTTTCCGTTGCGATAAAAAAGGTTATCCCAAGGCTCGGGACTGTCGTTGGACTTATCGCAATGATCGTCGTTTCGATATATCTTTCATCGTTTTTATGGAAGATCGAGATAATCGGCAATTCGAGATTGGACGAACTAACGATAATACGGGCATTGAAAAACGGCGACATTTCGGTAGGCAAAAGAGTGAATTTCGATGTTTCCGATGTAGAGGAAACGCTACTGCAACTTGACGAAATATCCGCCGCGTCGGCGGAACTCGTCGGAACGACATTGAAGATAGAGATCATCGAAAGTGCCGAGATCTCGCCGCCGAAACAAAAGGGTGATATCGTATCTTTGTACGACGCCGAAATAACGCGGATCGTCGTAAACAGCGGAACGGCAAAAGTTAAAATAGGCGACAGAGTTCCCATAGGCTCTGTTCTTATCGAGGGAATTGAATACAACACTGCGGGCGAACCTTTGAAAGAAGCAGACGCGCAGGGTAAGATCTATGGAAAGGTAAATTTCACATATTGCGAAATGGCCTCACTGTCAAACGGATACAGGCGAACGGGCAAAGTAAAGTCCGCCACCGTCATAAAGTTTTTCGGGTTCAACATAGGCAAAGAACCGAAAGATATCCCCGGTTTTGAATCGGAAACGACCGTGACGCGTATCGGCGATATATTGCCTTTATACGCGATCACCACGAGATATTACGAACTCGAACAATTGCCCGAGAAAACGCCCGAACAGCTTGTACAAGAGATCAAGGATAAGGCGGTCAACGCTCTTGTGATATGCGCGGGCGGCAGTGAAATAACAGCGACCGCAAATTCGTTTAATATATCGGATAAAATTTTTAAAATTACTGTACATATCGAAGCGGAAGTTTCGATCGGAGGCAAAAGGATTGACTGAAAATATACAATTCGATGCAGATAGCATTATAAAACTTTTCGGTAAACTCGATGAAAATATCGAGCTTATCCAAAAACTTTTGAATGTTACCGTAAATACATGCGAAGAAGGTCTGAAAGTTATCGGTGACGAAGAAAACGTTTCGAAAGCTATCGTATTGCTCGATAATTTGAAAACGCTCATAAAATCGGGACACGAAATCGATAAGAGCAAGATACGTCAGTCCGTGGACCTTATAAAAGACGATATGCCCGATGAAATATTGAATCTGAGCAACGATGTCGTCATGGTTACCGCAAGAGGCGCACAAATAAGGTGCAAGACGCTCGGACAAAGAAATTACGTCCGTGCCATAAAAAATAAAACCATCGTGTTCGGCATCGGTCCCGCGGGCACGGGCAAAACTTATTTGGCTGTCGCCCTTGCCGTAGCAGCGCTTAAAGCAAATGAGGTGGATAAGATAATCCTTACGCGTCCCGCGATAGAAGCGGGAGAAAAACTCGGCTTTTTACCCGGCGATCTTCAAACGAAAGTAGATCCTTATTTGCGTCCTTTGTACGACGCTCTGCGCGAAATGTTCGGAGTGGACAGCTATCAAAGATTGCTCGACCGAGGCATTATAGAGATCGCGCCGCTTGCATATATGCGCGGCAGGACGCTCACGTCGTCATTTATTATACTCGACGAAGCGCAGAATACCACGCAAGAACAAATGAAAATGTTTTTGACAAGACTCGGCGAAAACAGTAAAATGGTCATCACCGGCGACGATACGCAGATCGATCTGCCTTTCGGCAAGTCGAGCGGGCTCGAAGCCGCTAAGATATTGAGGGATATAGATGAGATCGCGATATGCAGATTTACGGACAAAGATGTCGTAAGGCATGAACTTGTTCAAAAAATTGTGCTTGCATACGAAAAAGCTTTCAAAAAAGAGGAGTGATTATTTATTATGACGACGAGAAACGAAGAAGCTCAAAAATCCGTTTTCTATGCCGTGATCATGCTTATCGGTCTGAGTTTATGGATAATTGCGGTAACACTGATCAGATTCATTTTTATCGATAAAATGAGCAGCAGGTTGGAGATCCCGTATTTGTCATACGCAGCCATCAGCGTAGGATTTTTGTTTTTGATAAACGGTTTGATGCTATATTTGTATTTTGCTCTTCAATTCAACAAAAGAAAGTTGAAAGAGCAACTTGCCACTATTTGCGTAATAGCATTCACTTATACGGTGGCGCTGTATTCATCATTGATAAGTATTTATTTGATGCCGATATTTTTGTGCGCACTTATCCTGGCGCAGCTGGGACAAAAAAATCAAGCGTTGCTTGCAAACTTTCTGACGATAATATTCATTACTTACGCCCATATGATAATAAGTCTTATAATGGGCACTTCGCTTCTTCCCATACTTGTAATGATGGTTTCGGGCTTGTTGTGCGGCGGATTGGCTGCGCTTTCATTGAGCGGCGACGCGTCGCGACTTATGTTCATGTTAAAGAGTTTTCTTATCTGCGTTTCGACAGTGGGAATAATGTCGGTCTTGTCCTTGATATTGGCGGGCAAAGAATATCTCGAAGAATTATTATATATGTGTATTTGCGCATTTGCTCACTTTGCTTTGGGTATGATATTGCCGCCGATAGTGGAAAGAGTTTTCAATCTGATCACAAACGTGCGATTGATGGAACTTACCAACCATACTTCACCGCTTATAAAAAGATTGCTCAACGAGGCGCCGGGAACATTCAATCATTCGCTGGCGGTGGCTTCGTTTGCCGAAATGTGCGCGGCAAACATAGGCGAAAATCCTTATTTGGCAAGAGCGTGCGCATATTATCACGATGTGGGCAAACTCACCAATCCGCAATATTTCAAAGAAAATCAATCGGATTATAACCCGCACGACGATATATTGCCCGAAGTAAGCGCCGCCATTTTGCGATCGCATACCGAAGAGGGCTTAAAACTTTGCAAGCAATACCATATCCCCGAAGAGATAAGCCATGTAACCATACAGCATCATGGCACTATGCTTATCCCCGTGTTTTACTATAAAGCGCAAAAATTGACCGACGGCACAGTCGATCCCACGGATTATTGTTACCACGGCGAAATACCCACTACGAAATTGGCGGCTCTCGTTATGATATGCGACAGCAGTGAGGCGGCGATAAGAGCAATGGATCAGCCCGATGGCGACAAAGTGGACAGGTTATTGAAAAATCTTATAAACGATCGTCTTGCGCGCGGACAATTCGATAATTGCGAGATCACCATGCGCGAATTGAATTCCATTCGTGAAACGATCATAAGCGCTTACGGCGGTTTGTTCCATAAGAGGCTTAAATATCCGGAGGGCAAATGATAAATCTTTATTCGGAACAGGACGATCCGCTTTTCGGCGAAATTTGCAAACTCGTATGCGACGATCTGTCGCTTAAAGGCGACGCCGATGTGGAATTGTTATTTTATGACGAAGAAAGCATACATAAGTTGAATCTCGCAACCCGCGGAATAGATAAAAGCACCGACGTTTTAAGTTATCCCAATCTCACGGAAATAAAACCGTTTACCAAGGAAAATTACCCGTTCGATTATAACGTGGAAAATAATTCGGTTTTTTTGGGCAGTATCGTTATATGCGATGTAATAGCAAAGCGTCAAGCCGAAGAATACGGCCACTCGGAACGCAGAGAACACGCATATCTTTTTTTGCACGGACTTTTGCATTTGTTGGGTTACGATCATATCGACGATGAAGATAAGGTCAAAATGAGAGCCAAGGAGGAAGAAATTTTGGGACAGATGGGAGTGAGCAGATGAGATCCGGATTCGTAACTTTTGTCGGACGACCAAACGTAGGAAAGAGCAGTTTGATAAACGCATTGGTGGGAGAAAAGGTCAGTATCGTTTCACCCAAGCCGCAGACAACTCGCGATAGGATCATGGGCATACTCAACGAGCCGAATGTGCAGATGATTTTCGTCGATACGCCGGGGATCCACAAGCCGAGGACAAAACTCGGAGAGTATATGAACAAGGCGATAAAAAAGGCGACAGACGATGTCGACGCGCTTGTTTATGTCTTTGACGCAAGCAGAGGGCTTTTCGACGAGGATCTGAAAAGACTTTCTTCGTATGCGGGCAAAGGTTATCCCGTAGTAGTCGTATTAAACAAGATAGATCTTGTCACGCGAGAAAGAGTTTTCGAACTTTTGAGCCAATTGAATCCGTTTATTCAAGGCGATATCGTGGACGTGATCCCATGCTCATGTCGCAAAAAATCCAATATCGAAACGCTTAAAAAATCATTGGTCGATCTGCTCCCCGAAGGCGAACAATATTTCTTTGACGACGAAATTTCGGACAAGCCCATAAGCTATATGATGTGCGAAATAATAAGGGAAAAGGCGCTATTGCTGCTCAGCGACGAAATTCCGCACGGGCTCGGCGTCGTAATGCAATCATACGAAAAGAAAGGCGATGTCGTTAATGTGGAGTGCGATATCATCTGCGAAAAAAATTCTCATAAACAGATTGTTATAGGCGATAACGGCAGCATGATAAAAAAAATAGGCGAAAGCGCGAGAAAGGATATGGAAAAACTTATAGACGGAAAAATATATCTCAAACTCTTTGTCAAAGTTCGCGACGATTGGCGAAATAACAGTAATTTTATCAGAGATGTCGGTTATTCGGACAAATAAATGCGTAAGCTATATTTATGGAAAAAAAGCCAAAGGATATTGCCTGGGAACTGTTTGTAAAAACGGGAGAAACAGGCTATTATATGTTGTACAAGAATTTGAAAGACGATGAATAAAAGCATAACGGCGATTGTTATCAGAAGCGAAGATTATCATGATTTTGATAAAAAATTGACGCTTTTCACGGAAGAAGGCGAGATTATGCGTGTCATAATCAGGGGAGTCAAGCGTTCGGGAGCGAAATTGCGTTTTGCCGCGCAACCATTTGCATTTTGCAATTACGAATTGAGCGGGCATAGCGGATCGTCGCATGTAGTTACGGGCGCCATGGCGATAGAAGACCTTTTCGGCGTTAGCGCAAGCGACAAATATTTCGAGGGGTGCGTCATGCTCGAAGCAGCCGATAAGGCTTGTTCGATCCAGCCCAACGCGGAATTGTTTTTGCTTCTGTTGAAAAGGCTGAAAAATCTTATTTACGACAATTTTCCGTATAAGATCTGCGCGATCTCGTATTTGCAGAACATCATACATAAAAGCGGATATTCCTATACATATGCCGCGCCGAAGTCCGAGCCCGAAACGGTTTTGGAACTTTTGGCTTGTACGGAAGATCTCGATACGGAATTTATTGCTCCCGCCGCATTGATAGACAAAGCGTTCCGAAAGATCGCGTCGAATTTCGAAGATAAATTTTCATGCGTTCTTGTAAGCAAATCCGCGCTTATATGATCAATTTGTCGCTTTATGCCGACTTAATCAAGAAAATGCAATTATGGTAAAAAATTGCTTGCAAATATTTGACAAAAGTGCTATAATAAACCGATTTAAATAATAAGGAGTTTTACAAATGTCGAAAAAATTTGTATATTTGTTCAGCGAGGGCAAAAGTTCCATGCGCGAATTGCTCGGCGGCAAGGGCGCCAACCTCGCGGAAATGACCAATTTGGGTTTGCCGGTACCGCAAGGTTTTACGGTAAGTACCGAAGCATGCACCCAATATTATGAGGACGGCAGAAAGATCAACAAGGAAATCGAGGAGCAGATTTTCACAGCGCTTGCCAAGATAGAGAAGATCAGTGCTAAAAAGTTCGGCGACGAGAACGATCCGTTGCTTGTGTCGGTAAGAAGCGGAGCAAGAGCCTCCATGCCCGGCATGATGGACACAATTCTTAACCTCGGCTTAAACGATAAGTCGGTAGAGGGTCTTGCAAAGAAAACGGGAAATCCGAGATTTGCATACGACTCTTATCGTAGATTCATTCAGATGTTCTCCGACGTCGTTATGGAACAGCCCAAAAAAGTTTACGAGGACATTCTCGACTCGATAAAGAAATCCAAGGGTTATACTTCGGATACGGATCTTACCGCCGACGATCTTAAAGAGATCGTAACGTTATTCAAAGCAAACTACAAAAAGCATCAAGGCGTAGAGTTCCCGCAGGATCCCCGCACTCAGCTTCTCGAAGCCACAAAAGCGGTATTCCGTTCCTGGGACAACCCCCGCGCAAACGTATATCGCAGAATGAACGATATTCCGTACAGTTGGGGCACGGCAGTAAATATCCAGATAATGGTATTCGGCAACAAGGGCGAAACATCGGGTACGGGCGTTGCGTTCACGCGTAATCCCGCCACGGGTGAAAAAGGACTTTTCGGTGAATACCTTATGAACGCGCAAGGCGAAGACGTCGTTGCGGGTATAAGGACTCCCAAGCACATAAGCGAACTTAAAAAGCAGAACGAAGCCCTTTACGATCAATTTACCGAAATTTGCCATACGCTTGAAAATCATTATAAAGATATGCAGGATATGGAGTTCACCATAGAAGAGGGCAAACTCTATATGCTCCAAACGCGTAACGGAAAACGCACGGCAAAAGCCGCTTTGAAAATCGCGGTTGACCTTGTAAACGAGGGCATGATAGACGAAAAGCAAGCCCTTTGCATGATCGATCCCAAACAACTCGACGCATTGCTTCATCCGCAATTCGTAGCCGAGGCGCTCAAAAAGGCATCTCCCATAAGTTCGGCGTTGCCCGCATCTCCGGGAGCGGCATGCGGTCGCATAGTATTTACCGCCGATAAAGCATGCGAACTCAAAAAACAGGATAAGAACGCAAAACTTATTTTGGTAAGACTTGAAACAAGCCCCGAAGATATCGAAGGAATGAACGTTTGTCAAGGCGTTCTGACGGCAAGAGGTGGCATGACTTCTCATGCTGCGGTAGTTGCAAGAGGCATGGGGACATGCTGTGTATCAGGTTGCCACGATATAACCGAGATCGACGAGGACAAAGGATATTTTGTTATAAAAGGCAAGACGCTCAAAGAGGGCGATTGGCTCAGCCTTGACGGCAGCACGGGAAATATTTACGATCAAGCGATTGAAACGGAACCGGCATCTCTTACGGGCGACTTCAAAACCATAATGGATTGGTCGGACAAGTACCGTCAACTTAAAGTACGCACAAATGCCGATACGCCCAAGGACGCCGCTCAGGCAGTCAAATTCGGCGCCGAGGGTATTGGTCTTACGAGAACGGAACATATGTTCTTCGATTCCGATCGTATCATGGCAATGCGCGAAATGATAGTCAGCAAAAACGTCGAGGAACGCAAAAAAGCGCTCGCAAAGTTGCTTCCCATGCAAAAACAAGATTTCAAGGGAATTTACGAGGCTCTCGAAGGCAGACCGGCTACCATAAGATTCCTCGATCCGCCTCTTCACGAATTTGTTCCTCACGACGACGAGGATATCAAACTTCTCGCCAAGGAAATGGGACTCGGCTTTAACGAATTGAAGAGCACGATAGTCGGGCTTCACGAATTCAACCCCATGATGGGACACAGAGGTTGCAGACTAAGCGTGACATATCCCGAGATCGCGGAAATGCAGACGACGGCGGTCATCGAGGCTGCTATCGAAGTAAATCGCGAAAAGGGATACAACATTGTTCCCGAGATCATGGTCCCGCTCGTCGGAGATGTAAAGGAACTCAAATTCGTCAAAGACATCATCGTAAAGACGGCGGACGCGATCATCGAGAGAGAAAAGGTGAATTTGAAATACCTTGTCGGAACGATGATAGAAATACCCCGCGCAGCGCTTACGGCAGATAAGATCGCGGAAGAAGCTCAGTTCTTCTCATTCGGAACAAACGATCTTACCCAGATGACGTTCGGTTTCAGCCGTGACGACGCAGGTAAATTTTTGAGCGAATATTACGATAAGAAGATCTTCGAATCCGATCCGTTTGCCAAGATAGATGAAACGGGCGTTGGATTGCTCGTGGATATGGCTTGCGAACGAGGCAGAAAGACACGCCCCGATATCAAACTCGGTATTTGTGGCGAACATGGCGGAGATCCGTCGACGATAGAATTCTGCCATAAGGTCGGACTCACATATGTTTCTTGCTCGCCGTACAGAGTGCCCATAGCGCGATTGAGCGCAGCGCAAGCGGCAATAAAATTTCCACGCAAAAATAAATAAAAACGCACTTTACAAGGACGGCGCACGGCGTCGTCCTTGAAGTGGATTTTAGGTTCATAGTGTGGCGACGTTTATGGAATACAACCTGATTACATACGAATACGAAGATAAATATCTTTCTCCTTATGCGACAAAAGCGCGTGACACAAAAGGGCGCATGTTTCCGATGACGCCTTGTCCGATAAGGACCGATTTTCAGCGCGATCGCGACAGGATCTTGCATTGCAAGTCGTTCAGGCGGCTAAAACATAAGACGCAGGTCTTTCTTTCACCCGAAGGCGACCACTATCGCACAAGACTTACTCATACTCTGGAAGTAAGTCAGATAGCGCGAACGATAGCCAGGGCTTTGAGAATGAACGAGGATCTCACCGAAGCGATAGCGCTCGGACACGACCTCGGTCATACTCCGTACGGGCACGCGGGCGAACGCGCGTTGAACTGTTTTACGAAATTCAGACACAACGAACAGTCGCTAAGAATAGTGGACAAGCTCGAATACGACGGTAAAGGCATGAATCTTTGTTTCGAGGTGCGCGACGGCATTCTGAATCATCCGTCCGATTGCACGCCGTGTACAAATGAGGGAATAATAGTTTCATGGAGCGATCGGATCGCATATATAAATCACGACATAGATGACGCGATACACGGAGGTATAATCAAAGAATCGGATATACCCGATATTTATCACCGAAAAGTCGGCACTTCGCATGGAAAGCGTATCAACAATATGATTTTGGACATAATAAATCATAGCTTTGGAAAAAAAGACGTTTCTCCGAGCCCGGAATTTTTGGAATATATAAACGGTTTACGCGAATTTCTTTTCGAAAAAGTATATTTCAACAGCCCCGCAAAAGAGGAAGAAAGCAAAGCTATCGATATGATAAAATATCTTTTTGAATACTATTATAACCATATCGAATTGATACCTGAAAAGTTGCGTGAAATGGACAGTACTAAGGAACAAAAAGTGTGCGATCACATAGCGGGCATGAGCGACAGATATGCCGTCATGACGTACGAAAATATCACTATTCCTAAAAATTGGGGGTTATAATCGCAGTATTGGAGAGAGATTGGTTGGAAGAATTACTATCCAAGACGGATTTGGTGCAACTTGCTTCAAAATACGTTTCTTTGACGAAAAAGGGCAACAACTATTGGGCTTGCTGCCCGTTTCATCATGAAAAAACTCCGTCGTTTCAGATCTCTCCCGACAAGCAACTCTATTATTGCCACGGTTGCCACGAGGGCGGCAACGCCATAACATTTATAAAAAAGATCGAAAATATCGAAAGCGGCGAGGCTATAAAGCTATTGGCAGAAGCGGCTCACATGACTATCCCCGAATATCAAGGGGATAAAAAGTATTTCGATTTAAAGAAAAAGCGCGAAAGATTATCCACGCTTATGCGCGAAGCCGCAATGCACTATCATGAAAACCTTTCTACCGATGCCGCCGCAGCGGCGAGAGCCTATATCGAACAACGACAGATAACTTCGATGGTAAACAAGTTCGGTCTCGGATATTCGGTCGGAAGAACGGAAATACTCGATTTTCTCAAAACGAAAGGATACACTTATCGCGAAATGAAAGAGGCGGGAATTGCCGAACAGAGCGGCGACAGTTATTACGATGTTTTTATGAACAGATTGATCATTCCGATCATAAATCCATACGGCGGAGTGATTGCGTTCGGCGGCAGGATCCTCGATAAAAACACGAAATTCGCGAAATACAGAAATTCGTGCCAGACTGTTCTTTTCGATAAGTCCAAAGTTTTATTCGCATTGAATCTTGTCAAAAAGAAAAAACAGCGGGAAAATTTGGATTCCATCATAGTGACCGAGGGGTATATGGACGCAATATCCTTATACAAGGCGGGATTTGACAACACGGTAGCCAGCATGGGCACTTCGCTTACATTTGAACAAGCCAGACAGCTGAAAAATTATTGCAACAAGATCTACATAAGTTACGATGGTGACGGTGCAGGGCAAAAAGCGACTTTAAGGGGGTTGGATATCCTCGAATCCGTCGGACTTAATGTCCGCGTCGTTCCTTTGTCGGGAGGAATGGATCCCGACGACGTGATAAAGACGAGCGGTGCCGAGGGATACAGACAACTTCTCGATAAGGCTGTAACGCTTACGACGTTCAAGATAAACAATCTTGCCGAGAAATACGATTTCGACGATCCCGATGAAAAAAGCAAATTCGCCGTGGAAGCGATAAAGATCATAAAAAAACTCGACAATCCCGTGGAACAGGAAGAATATTTGGGGCTTATCCATAAGCTGACGGGCTATTCAATGGCGATCCTGTACAAACAAGCGCAAGTGGACCGCGTCGAACCCGAAACGCCGAAAGAGATACAAAAGGAAGAAGAGGTCAATAAGAGCGATTCTTTGACCATAGCGCAGGATTTTATACTTGCTTCTCTAATCAATGCGAAGCCGTATGCGGATTTTTCGGAAGAGATCTTCACATATCTGAGCAATGACGCTCAACGGCAAATTTACGATCTTGCGATAGAAAAATACAAAAACGGTTATTCGGTGCAATCTCTGTTCAATCGGGGCAGCCCCGAGATCGAAGATTATTTGAAAAGCATGATCGGCTATGAGTTTACGAATACCGACGATAAAAGAAAATTCGACGAATGCGTTAACCTTATAAAGCGGAAAAGTTTGGAGCGGCAAAAGGAACAACTCGGAGAAGAATACGAAAAGACAAAAGAGCATGATATTCTTAACCAAATCAATGCGATAGAATTGCAATTAAGGCAAATGAAAAAAAGTGGAGGTTTATAATGGCTGACAAATCAAAATTGGATATCAATTTGCTTAGTGCGGTGACCGACCTTATCATTCAAGGCTCTTCCGAAGGATTGACTTACGAGCAGATCAGCGATAAAATATCGCAATACAATCCTTCGCCCGAGGCAATGGAAGAAGTTATTTCATTGCTCGAACAGCAAGGGATAAAAATAAACAAGCAAAGCGCAAAGGAAGATAAAAAGATCGATAGCATTGTCGATAACAAAGCCGAAAACAATGAAGATAAGAAATCGGAAAACGGCGGATTGAGTGAAGCCGTCGCAAAAGAACTCGAAAGATTTTTGTCGATAGGCAAAACCAGAGCATTGAGCTACGACGAAATTTGCGAAAGACTTGCCGTCGTTTGCGAAGCGTCGGCTTTCGAAGTCGACGAGGTTTTCAGATTGCTTGCCGAGAACAAGATCGAAGTCGTCAATTCCACATTGGATCTGAAAACGGAATCCTTTGATAAGCTCATATCCGACGTCAATATCGATGACCCCGTAAAGGTGTATCTAAAAGATATCGGCAGAGTTCCGTTGCTCACAATGGAGGAAGAAATCGAACTCGCCAAAAAGATGCAAGAGGGCGATGAAGACGCCAAGCGAAAGCTGTGCGAGGCAAATTTGCGTCTTGTCGTAAACATTGCAAAGCGCTATACGGGACGCGGAATGCTCTTTTTGGATCTTATACAAGAGGGCAACCTTGGCTTGATGAAAGCGGTGGAAAAATTCGATTACACCAAAGGTTTCAGATTTTCCACATATGCCACCTGGTGGATAAGACAAGCGATAACAAGAGCCATTGCGGACCAGGCAAGAACCATAAGGATCCCCGTTCATATGGTCGAAACGATAAACAAACTTACTCGAACGACCAGATTGCTTGTGCAAGAATACGGTAGGGATCCCACGCCCGAAGAGATCGCTCAGGAAATGGGCATTAGCGAAGAACGCGTCAGAGAAATTCAGAGGATCTCTCTTGACCCCGTATCTCTCGAAACGCCTATCGGCGAAGAGGACGACAGCCACCTGTCCGATTTCATCGAGGACACGAACGCCACCGCGCCTCAGGACGTTGCGTCGTTTACGATCCTCAAAGAACACCTCATTGCGGTTTTGGATACGCTTACGCCGCGCGAGGAGATGGTACTTAGATTGAGATACGGCATCGAGGACGGTCATCCCCGAACGCTTGAAGAAGTCGGCAAGGAGTTTGGCGTAACTCGTGAACGTATTAGACAGATCGAAGCGAAAGCATTGCGCAAATTAAGACATCCGTCCCGCAGCAAAAAATTAAAGGAATATATCGATCAATGAGATTGAACGAAATTTTTGCTCTTATCGATAAGACAAAAATATTCGCCGACATAGGTTGCGATCACGGACAACTGTGTAAAATGGTTTATGATTCGGGAAAAGCAGAACGGATCATCGCCTCGGATATCAGCGAAGCGTGCCTGAATAAAGCAAGAGCGCTGCTCAAAGATAATGCCGAATACTATTGCGGAGATGGTTTGCAACCGCTGAAAGATATTGTTCCCGATATTACCGTAATCAGCGGCATGGGCGGCAACACTATACTTCATATTTTAAAGGGTAGATTGTTGCCGAAGCTGATCATATCGCCGCATAACGACGTTTACAAGGTCAGAGAGAATTTGACATCCGAAGGTTATAAAATAACAGAGGATAAAGTGATCTTCGATAGCGGAAAGTTTTACGACATTATAAAACTTGTTCCCGGCGCGCAAAATTTGACAGAGTTACAAAAGACTTTCGGAGTTTTTTTCGACAGAGGCGACAAAGTGTTTTTGCAAAGGCTCGCCTTGTATAAGAAAAAAATTCTCTCTTATAAGCGTACCGCGGAGAATGAAATCAAATTGCAGAGAATCTCAGAGGTGGAACAATGTCTAAAATCAAAGATGTAATAGATATAATGAAGCAGATCGCGCCCGAAGAATTTGCTTACAATAAAGAATATGATAATATCGGGTTGATAGTCGGCGATCCCGAAGCCGAAGTCGAGCGCGTTTTATGCTGTTTGGACGTGACCGATAATGTCTTGGACGAAGCCGTAAAAGTAGGCGCCAATATGATAATAAGTCATCATCCGATGATATTTCGTCCCATAAAAAATATAAGCGCGGCAGATTCGCAAGGCAGAAAAATCATCAAGGCTATCCAAAAAGGAATTGCGATTTACGCCGCTCACACAAATCTCGATTTTGTAAGGGACGGCATAAACGATTTTCTCGCCAATGCGTTGGGGCTAATGGATATTAAGCCGCTCGACCCATACATTGACGATACGGCAGGTTTTGGGCGTGTCGGAAATCTTTCGGTAAGAACGAATTGTATGGCGCTGAAAGCCGAGGTAAAGGCTTTGCTCAAAGACGATTATGTTCGTATCGTCGGAGAGCCGAACAGAGAAGTCAAGCGTATTGCCGTTATCAACGGCGCAGGCGGCGGCGACATTTCTTATGTCGATATGGCAATGCAGGCGGGTGCGGACTGTCTTATTACGGCGGACGTCAAACATCATGTGGCTGTATACGCATATGATAATAAGATAACGATTATCGAACCGCAGCATTTTACCATGGAACACGCATACATAATAAGATTGGTAAAAATATTGAAAATGGAGTGCGTTGCAAGAAAGATCAAATTGGAGATCTTGCAATCCGCAACCGAAGTAAATCCCAGGTTTTAAAAAGGAGAAAGCTATGAATAAAAATTTCGAAACTATGCTTAAATATCAGGAATACGATATCAAACTCAAAAGGATCCTCGATTCCTTGGAAAAGAGCGACGCAAACAAAAGAATGGAACAAGTTCGCGTAGAATTCAACAACGCAAAAAAGACGGTGCAGGACAGCGAAAAGGAAGCCGAAAGTGTAGTTTCGTATTATGAACAGACTGCTCCTCAGCTTAAAGAGATCGAAAGCAAACTCAATGAACTTATAAACAATGCGGAGTCCGTTGAAGATATCGCGGCTTTTATCGCGCAGTTGGAGTCGTTACGAAGCAAATTGACCGCATTGGAGAAAAAAGTCGCCGAATGCAGATTGGCATCGGAGCGTATCGTAAGAAGCTATCAGGAAGCTAACGCCATAGGACACAAAATGCTCGGATATTTCAATACGGCAAAGGCGTCGTACAGCGAACTTGTAAAGGCTTCCGAACCCGATATCGCCATGCTCAAAAAACAATTGAAAGCGCTCGAACCTCAGATCGACGAAGAAACAATGAAAAAATACAAGTCCATAGTAAAGGAAAATAAATATCCGGCATTTGTAGAGGTGCGCCTGAGCGACGGAACGTATTCTTGCGGCGCGTGCGGCTTGCAGCTTTCTCAAAAGAATACCAGCACGTTGAACGAAAACGGTGTATGTACTTGCGAAACTTGCAGGCGCATAATTTATAAGAGGTAACAATGAACAAAGCTGTTATCCCTTGCGGCGGATTGGGCACAAGATTTCTGCCCATCACGAAAGCGGTCCCCAAAGAGCTTTTGCCTGTCGTTGACGTGCCTGTGATCTCCCATATCGTAGACGAATGCGTAGATAGCGGATTGAATGAAATTCTTATAATTATTAGCCCTCATAAGGAAATGATCAAAGAATATTTCAAACGCGACGACAAATTGTATGACGATCTTATGCGCGCGGGCAAAACGGAACTCGCCGAACAATTAAGAACCGCTTTAAGCAAAGCCGATATCCGTTTTGTCACTCAGTACGAGCCGCTCGGTTCGGCGCACGCCGTATCGCTCGCAAAGGATTTTACGGGCGACAGTGCGTTCTGTCTTGCGCTCGGAGATGATCTTACGGTAAGCGATGTGCCCGTCGCAAAACAACTTGTCGACGCATACGAAAAGGTGGGAACTTCTGTAATAGGCGTTCAGACGTGCGCGGGCGAGGACATAGTCAAATACGGAGTTGCGGACGTAGAAAGTACTGACGGAAGATATAATTTGTTAAAAGGCATAGTCGAAAAGCCTTCTCTCGACGCTTTGCCGTCGAGGCTTGCTTGTTATGGCAGATATATCCTGAGCGACATTTACGAATACATAGACAAAATTTGCATAGGCAGGGGCGGGGAATATCAACTTACCGACGCGCTTATGCTTCAATGCAAGCATCAAAAAGTTTATGCTTATGAGTTCGAAGGCAAGCGATATGATATGGGCGATAAATTCGGATCGTTAAAGGCGGATATAGAACTTTCGCTGAATCGAAAAGATTTCGGAGAGCCTTTGAAAGATTACTTAAAAGAACTCGTAAAAAGTTTTTAACTTATTTTTGCGGCAATGGCAAAGTCTGCAATTATTTATTGATTTTGCTTAAAAACGGAAAATAATTCTCATTTTCACGAAATTTTATGTCAAATTTCTTGACAAAATGAATTTGATTGCTATATACTTATATAGCAATTTTGATTATTATAGGAGGTGCGTGTTATGGCAGTACCCAAGCATAAAACATCTAAACAAAGGACGCATACAAGAAGATCCGCCAACAGGAATATTGATGCGCCGACCTTAGTGGCTTGCCCCAAGTGCGGCGAAATGATCCCGACACACAGAGCTTGCAGTCATTGCGGTTACTATAAGGGTGAATCTATTATTCAAATCAAGCAAGACAAGGAAGACTAATTCAAAAACGTCTTTGCCCCGGTACTCCCGGGGCAAAGTTGATTTATAGGAGTTTATTTATGAAGATAGTCGTAGATACCGCTGCGTGCGACGATCCCGAAGAGATCATAAGGGGTTGCGCGCTCGCTATTCAAAAGGAGCAATGTGAACTCATTTTGACGGGCGATGAGAATACTATCAATAAGGTTTTATCCTTATATAACATAGACAGGACAAAGTTGGAGATAATAGATGCTAAAGAGGTCATAACCAATGAGGACGAGCCCACTTTGGCTATAAGGCGAAAAACCGAATCGTCGCTTGTCAAAGCATATGACGCCCTTAAACGCGATGATGTTATGGGACTTATCTCCGCAGGCAGCACGGGAGCCGTTTTGTCGGGAGGCGTGTTCAGACTCGGCAGGATACGCGGCATTCACCGTCCTGCGCTCGCGCCTGTTTTGCCTACTTTGAACAATAAGGAAGTTTGTCTTATAGATTGCGGCGCCAACGTAGATTGCAGACCTGAATATCTGGTGGAATTTGCCATGATGGGCGTTGCATATATGAAATCGGTATACGGCATAGAAGCGCCGAGAGTGGGGCTTGTTTCCAACGGAGTCGAGGACAAGAAAGGTAATGCGCTTACAAAAGAAGTTTTTTCAAGGTTGAAAAAATTGCCCATAAATTTTGTAGGCAATATGGAAGCGCGCGAGGCTTTGAGCGGCGAATACGATGTTTTGGTTTGCGACGGATTTATCGGAAATGTTCTTCTTAAATCGGTAGAGGGCACCGCAAACATGGTAATGAAAACGCTCAAAAACGCTATTATGGACGACGGCATGGCTAAAATCGGCGCCTTATTTATGAAAAAGGCTTTTAACAGCGTAAAGAATGATATGGACTATCAGCTCAAAGGCGGAGCTCCTTTGCTCGGAGTGGAAAAAATCGTCGTGAAAGCGCACGGAGCCTCCAATTCAAACGCCGTTCAAGCCGCTATAAAGCAAATACAAAAGATGTATGTCGGCAACCTTATCGGAAATATAAGATCGGGACTCGAAGATTTGGAGAATCTTTCTGTAAATGAATCGAATAGCTGAGATCGAAAATATAATAGGCTATACTTTCAGAGATAAAGATCTTCTCGAAACTGCGTTTACCCATTCGTCGTTTTCCAACGAAAAACACGTCGAAAACAATGAAAAACTTGAATTTTTGGGCGACAGCGTTCTCAATTTCGTGATTGCCGAACTGTTATATTTGACTTCGCTCGAAGATGAAGGCGCTATGACGGTCAGTCGTGCGTCTATCGTTTCGAGAGAACCTTTGGCGGCGGAAATTGAAAAACTCGGACTATTAAAGTATTTGAGAGTGGGCATAGGCGTGTTGCGCACAAGAAATTGGTCCACTAAATTCAAATCCAATCTGTTTGAAGCTATTTTAGGCGCTATATATCTCGACGGCGGAATGGAAAGCGCAAAGCATTTCGTTTATAATCATCTCGGTCAGGATATAGCACACAGCGCCGCGATAGATTATAAATCAAGATTGCAGGAACTCAAACAGGCGAAATTCAACGATCAGAAACTCGAATATGTCACAACGGATAACGGGCGCAGAGAGTTCTGCTCAAAAGTCTTTCTCGGCGACGAATTGCTTGGCGAAGGAAAAGGCAAAAAGAAAAAACTTGCCGAAAGAGAAGCCGCAAAAGTCGCTTTGAAAAAATTGAATTTCTTTTAAACGAAATATTCAATTTAAAATTTTATAAGAGTTAGAAGATGTTACCTTGCCTAACCATCTTTTATACTTCGGAAATCGAAGCATCTCGCTTTATCGAGAAATAAAAAACAAGGATTTTTTTATACAATGAATAAGATCAAAGAAAGTTTTGCAAATTTCAAACTTTTATTGAGATCGGTCCCCGCGACCATCGTATCCGCATTTGTCATGGCGGTGCTTGCAATGAATTTGCTTGCAAACAAAAGCATTATTATAGGAGTAGATTGGCTTGCGTTGGATTGCGGAATAATTGTTTCATGGGTGGCGTTTTTGTGCATGGATATTTTGACAAAACACTTCGGACCAAAAGCCGCAACTCAGATCTCATTGTTCGCATTATTTTTGAATTTATTTGCTTGTCTTGTGTTCTTTTTGGCAAGCAAAATACCCGGTCTTTGGGGACAATTTTTCGACTTGGGCGAATTGCCGATAGTCAATACAGCCCTTGACGGAACTATCGCCGGCTCGTGGTATGTGGTCGTCGGAAGCGCTGTGGCCTTTGTTATGTCTGCCATAATCAACAACTTTACCAATTGGGGCATAGGAAAAATCTTCAAAAAAGACAGTTTTGTCGCTTATATATGCCGTACATATGTTTCCACCGGAATAGGGCAATTTTGCGACAATTTGATATTTTCTTTTTTGGTCAGTCATTTTTTCTTTGGTTGGACGATCATACAATGCTTCACTTGCGCCTTTACGGGCATGATAGTGGAATTGTTGTGCGAAGCAGTGTTTTCACCTATCGGGTACGCCGTTTGCAAAAGATGGAAAAAAGACGGAGTCGGCAAAGAATATCTCAGCCGAATGGAGGAAATATGAATATAGTAATTACGGGTTCGAGCAATGGTATAGGCAAGGCTATTGCAAAAAAGTTTTTGAGCCGAGGTCACAACGTTGTAGGATTGGATAAGGATTATTCGGCTATAATCCACAAAAACTATACGCATTATATTGCAGACATTTATTCGGACGATCTGCCCACTATCGAAAACGTACAGGTCCTTATCAACAACGCGGGAGTGCAGGATACTCCGAAAATGGGCGATATAGATATCAACCTCAAAGGAACTATCCGCGTCACCGAAGAATATGCTATCCAACCCGATATAAAGAGCGTGGTATTTATCGCCTCGGCAAGCGCTGTTACGGGCGCAGAATTTCCGGCTTATGCTGCAAGCAAGGGCGGCGTGATTTCTTATATGAAGAATATCGCATTGAGGATAGCGAGGTTCGGAGCAACTTCCAACAGCCTTTCGCCGGGAGGAGTATTGACTCCGCTCAACGATCATATAATCAAAGATCCCAAACTTTGGGACGAGGTCATGGACGAAACACCGCTGAGAAAATGGGCAACGGCGGAGGAGATCGCCGACTGGGCTTATTTCGTATCCGTGATAAATAAATCGATGACCGCTCAAAATATAGTGATCGATAACGGCGAAAGTTCAAAGGCTAAATTCGTTTGGTAGAACGGTTTATCATTTTATTCGGCCAAAATAAACAATTCGCAAAATACGACTTTCAAGTGTTCAACTTAACACTTAAACGATTGCTTTATTTCCGAAAAAATGATATAATCAAACGTAATCGGTTCATAAGTAAGAGGAAATCAACTTGAAATTCAAAAAAATTGAAGTTTACGGATTTAAATCGTTCGCAGATAAATTGTCCGTGGAATTCGGAGAGGGCATAACCGCCATAGTGGGTCCGAACGGCTGCGGAAAAAGTAACGTCGCCGACGCCATAAGGTGGGTGCTGGGCGAACAGTCCGCAAAATTGCTTCGCGGCACAAATATGCAGGACGTTATCTTCAAAGGTACGGAAAAGCGCAAATCCATGTCTTTTTGCGAAGTTTTGTTATATTTCGATAACAGCGAAAAACTTTTTCCGTCGCTCGAATTTTCCGAGGTCGTTTTGTCGCGTAAACTTTACCGTTCGGGCGAAAGCCAATATCTTATAAACGGCACGCCGTGCAGACTGAAAGACATCACCGATCTTTTGCGTGACGGCGGAATGGGACGCGAGGGATACAGCATAATAGGACAGGGGCGAATAGACGAGCTTTTGTCGGCAAAACCCGAGGATCGCAGAGCCATTTTCGAAGAAGCGGCGGGGATATCCAAATTCAAAGCGCGAAAGATCGAATCCGAGCGTAAACTTATTCGCACACGCGACAACATGAACAGAGTGAATGACATACTGTCCGAAAAAGGTCGTCAACTCGAACCTCTTACCAAACAAGCGGAAACGGCGCAAAAATATCTCAATTTGCGCGAGCAACTGAAATATAACGAAATAAATACATATATTTACCAATATGATACCGCAAACCAGGCGAAAGACGCCATAAACAACAGGCTCAGCGGCGTTAACGAAGAAATAGTTTTGCGTCAACGCGAATTCGATGAATTGCTCGTCGATTACAAAAAAACTCTCGGTAGCCGAGAAACCATTGATAAGGATATCGAATCTTTAAGGGATAAACTTGTCGAACTCACGGTGGGCATAGCCAATCAAGCGGCTGATATAAGGCTTTTAAATCA
The DNA here is from genome assembly GCA_947598585.1 of uncultured Clostridia bacterium. Lineage (GTDB taxonomy): Bacteria > Bacillota > Clostridia > Christensenellales > Pumilibacteraceae > CAG-552. The sequence continues at coordinate 30,488 of CANQFK010000009.1, read as the reverse complement.
ACAATTGACTCATATAAATGAAAGCACCTCTTCGTTGAAAGAAGAAAATTCCCGCCTTGCAACTTTGCAGTCGGAAAACTCGGAGCGCGTAGAGGACAAGAGCAAAGAGTTAAAAAAGTTGAACGAAGAATTGATCCGTTTGGACAGCATGTACGAAGAGAAAAACGCCGAATATCTTACTGTTTCGGAGGAATTATCGTCAAACGCCGACGAGATCGCTTCGGCGCGTAAAGAAGAACTCGACGCAATTGAAAAATTATCCGACATCAAGGCGAATATGTCGGGCTATCTTGCCGAACGTGAGGCGCTTGAAAGAAACACCGACGATTATGGCAAGCGAATAATCGAACTAAAAAGCAAAATAAAAGAACTCGAACCAAAGATAAACGAACTTGAAAATTCCGTCAATGAGATCGCCGCTTATAAGGGCGACGCCAAAACCAAACTCGACGAACTTTATACAAAAAATAACGAATTGATATTTTCGCTCAATTCAATTACTGCCGAAACGGACAAACTGAGCAATTTGTATCATACAAAGAGCGGTCAATATAAAATTTTGCGCGATATGAAAGAATCGTATGACGCATACAACAACAGCGTAAAAAATCTTTTTACCGACGCCAAAAAAGACAAGGAAATTTCATCGCGCATAGAGGGCGTTGTTGCCGAACTCATAACGGTAGAACCGAAATTCGAAACGGCGATCGAAATGGCTCTCGGCGGCGCAGTCCAGAATATTGTCGTAAGAAACGAAGACGATGCCAAATACCTTATAGAGCATTTGAAACGGACAAAGCACGGCCGTGTTACGTTTTTGCCCATGAATGCCGTCAAGCCGCGCGATATAGACGTCAAATATTACGAAACGCTCCAAAGCACAGGCTGTTACGGCAAAGCGAGCGACATAATAAAATACGATCCCAAATATTCGAGAGTATTCCAAAGTCTGCTCGGTTCGACCGTGATAGTTGACAACATGGACGTTGCCATAAACCTCAGCAAAGCTACCAAATATTCTTATAAGATCGTTACATTGGACGGCGATGTTATAAATCCGCAAGGGTATATCACGGGCGGTAGCAAGACGGGCGATCGTAATATAAGCAATATCTTCACTTACGAAAGGGAACAAAAAGAACTTTCTGTTGAAGTAAAGAAGATAGAATCCGAGCTGTCGAAGTTAAACGACCGTCGCAATTCGCTTTCGCAAGAACAAAAATCGGTAGATAACGAAATAAAAGATCTGCGCGAACTTCTACACGGTTGGGAAGTCGAAGAGGCGTCAAAATCGGAAAGTCTTTCTTCAATGGTGAGCGAGTGCGAGCAAGCCCAAAAAGATCTGATCGCGGTGGAATATCAATACGACCGCGACAATGCACGGATCGATGAGATAACAACTTCGATAAACAGCGTGGGCAAACTCGAAGAGATCATTAAGTCCAAACGGACCGAAGCGAGCGAACTCAATGAAAACAAGCAGAAATATACCGACGAATTGCGCTCGCGACATGATAAATTGCGCGAAGAAGTAACTGATTTGCTCATCAAGAAAAACTCATGTCGAAATTCGTACGATACGATTTCAGAAGAGATAAAACGTTTAAAACACGATATCCTCGATGAACTCGAAAAGATCGAAACAAATGCGACTCAAATTGCTGCCAACGAGGCAGAAAAGAAAACCATAGATCAAAAATTGAGCGCATTGACCGCTGTGTCGGGCGAAAGCGAAACCGATAAAGTCAAATCCGTCAAAAAACGTTTGGCAGAACTTAGCGAATACAAAAATAATCTCATAAGCGAAATAGACTCTATCGACAATAAGCGTACATATTACACTTCGCTTTTGCAGGAGCTGAACGAAAAACGAATGTCGGAAGAATATCAATTGCAAAAGGTCGATACCGATATCGAAACGATGGAAAACAATATACGCGAACAGTACGATCTCGATTATAACGGTTGCCTTGCTTACAAGTCGGATTCATTCGAAATTTCGGAGGGGACTTCCGCGATAAACAAGATAAAACGACAGATCGCGGCTCTCGGCAATATCAACATCGACGCCATAGAGCAATGCAAGGTAGTGTACGAAGAATACCACAACCTCGATAATCAACGCATAGATCTCGAAAAGGCGGAGGCTGATCTCGTAAAAATAATCAACGATCTTTCCGCAGATATGATCAAGATATTTTCGACGCAATTCGAGCAAATAAGGATCAATTTCATAAAGATTTTCAAAGAGTTGTTCGATGGCGGAAATGCGGATCTGATTTTGTTGGAAAGCGAGGATCCTCTTGCCGCAGGCGTTGAGATCGTTGCACAGCCTCCGCAAAAGAAATTGCAAAGCATTTCACTTTTGTCCGGAGGCGAAAGAGCGCTTACCGCTATTGCGATCCTCTTCGCGATACTTCGTCTTAAACCCATGCCATTCTGCGTGCTTGACGAAATCGAGGCTGCGCTCGATGACGCAAATGCTTCGAGATTTGCTCAATATCTCCGAAGATTTTCGGAAGAAACGCAATTTATCGTCATAACGCACCGTAAGCCCACTATGGAACTTTCGGACAATCTCTATGGCGTAACAATGGAAGAACGCGGAGTAAGCAAAATCGTTTCGGTCAAACTCAGCGAGGCAGTAAAACAAGCTACTAAAACAACGGCAGAGGGAGCATAAAAATGGGACTTTTCAGTAAGATCAAAGAAGGTTTGAAGAAAACCAGAGATAAAATAGCTTATTCGTTTAACAAATTGTTTACAGGCGGTGCGTTAAACGATGAATTTTACGATGAACTCGAAGAAGTCTTGATTTCGGCAGATGTCGGCGTAGAAACTACCGAAGAGATCCTCGATAGATTAAAAGACGCCGTTGACGAAAAACTGATACGCACCCGCGAAGAGGTAAAAGACGAACTTAAAAATATTTTGCGCGAATTGCTCGACGAAAACGAATTGCCCGAATATACTTATCCGCTTGTTATAATGGTAGCGGGAGTTAACGGAGTGGGCAAGACGACCGCTATCGGCAAACTTGCAAATAAATTTCGACTTATGGGCAAATCCGTAACATTGGCTGCGGCGGATACATTCAGAGCGGCAGCATCCGAACAATTGTCCATATGGGCGGACAGAGCCAAGGTTCGCATCATAAAGCACGCAGAGGGGGCTGACCCTGCCGCCGTGGTATACGATGCGATCGCAAGCGCGAAAAGCAAAAATACCGATGTACTACTTATAGATACTGCGGGCAGATTGCACAATAAAAAGAACTTAATGAACGAGCTTAACAAGATTATGCGTGTCATAGACAGGGAATATCCCGAAGCAATGCGCTTGAATTATATTGTTTTGGACGCTACGACAGGACAGAATGCCGTTTCGCAAGTGGACGTATTTGATGAAATAATAGATATTGACGGCATTATCTTGACAAAACTCGACGGGACCGCAAAGGGCGGCGTCGTGCTTTCGATCGCAGGTCAACTCAATGTCCCCGTCGTATATATAGGCGTAGGCGAAGGCCTAAACGACCTTGAAGATTTTGACAGCGAAAGTTTTGTCGAGGCGTTATTTGATGAGGGGTCGCAAGAATAATAAACGAAAAAATTGCATAAAAAAATGCTCGTTTAGTCGGGCATTTTTTTAAACCAAAATCAATTTTTGAAATCCAAAACGCTTTTTGGCGCAACATATACGGTCTTTTGATTGCTGTAATTTACTCGTCCGGGGCCGCCGCCGTTTATAGGTTTTACGAATTTGGCGAGAGTATAATCTACCGCAACTTTATCTGCCATCCTGCTTTTGGAGTAGTATGCGGCAAGTTGAGCGGCTTTTACGATGACATCGTCGGTAGCGTCGTTTTCACCGCAACGTATGATAACATGGCTTCCATGCGCGCCGAGAACGTGTAACCATATATCTTTGTTGCCCGCGCTTTTGTATAATCTTTCATTTTGGATATTGTTTTTACCTATATCTATCTTATAACCGTCTATCTTTACGGAGAGATAATCCGACGTTGCTTTTTTCCTGTTTTTTATCTCTTTGTTTTGCAATAATTTCAATTGATAAAGTTCTGTTTCTATATCTTCGAGATCGGATCGGGTAGAGCAAAGTTCAAATGAATTCATTGCGTTTTCGTACTTGACAAGCAACTTTTCGGCTTCTTCAATTTGATTTTTCAGAGCGACGAGCGTATTCTTTTTTTTGTTATATTTCTTGTAATATGCTTGCGCATTTTCCGCAGGAGTCTTGTTTATGTCTAACATAATCTGTACATTCTCATTGGTATAATAGTTCAAAACCGAAATTGTACGTTCGCCTTTTTTTATGCGATAAATATTTGCGGTGATCAATTCGCCTTTTATACGATCGTTTTCGCAGTCCATACATTCGATTTTTTTCAGCGAAAAATCTTCGAGTTTTTTCTTCGTGCGCTTAATGGCATTATTCAATATAGTCATAAGTCTTTTTATTTGATTGCCCAATTCGCCATGGTCGTTTTTGTCGGCATAGTACAGATCCATACATTCGCTCAGCGAATCATGTTCTTCGATCTCGCCGACAACGGAAATAAAAGGAGAAGTGTAAAAATCGAGATATTTTCCGTTTTGCTTTATAAGACAAGGTTTGTAAACGCCGTAAATTTTGTTAAGCGAATCAAATATAGCTTTCGCTTCCTCTTTGCCATTCAATTTTCTCACTTCGCCGATCGCTCTTACCACACATTCGGTTATGGTGACAGGCGCCATACCGCTCATGACGGACAGGATATATTTATCGGGTCGATCTCCGTCAAACGCCGTAAGCAAGTCTATGATCTTCGGATCGTCGGGAAGCAATTTGTCTTGCGGTGGGATAGGTGAATAAGGCAATCCGGGCAAAATTAGACGTTTGGGAGAAATATCGGGAGTTATATGTTTGACCGCCTCCGAAATGATGTTATTTTCGTCGACCAAGATGATATTGGAATAAGTTCCCGTAATTTCCACTATGATCTTGCGTTTATTCAAAGCAAATTCGTTTTTGCAGAGAATATCGATAACGACTACACGCTCATAAGGTTGAGAGTATACGCCGAGAATAACGCCGTTACCGATATGTTTTCGTAGGTGCATTAAAAACGATGGCGCGACTATCGGATTCTCTTTCGGTGCGCGTGTAAGGTGGATACGCGGCGATGACGAAACGGCTGAAATAAGCAATAAATCGGTGTTCTTGCCGTTATGACATTTGAGAATGATTTCATTGCTGTCCGGCATATAGATCTTTTCTATTCGGCTGTCTTTGAGGCGCTCGTTAAGTTCTTTTGCAATAAATGAATAATTCAGTGCGTCGTTTGGCATATTATCTCGCTTTTTACCGTAAATTTTCATTTTTATTATAATCAAAAACGATATTTAAGTCAATAGAAATTTGACAAAAGATTTTGTTTGTGATAATATATACTTCGCGTAAATAAAAAGAATAATTTAGCAAAGGAGCAGTATGAATTACGAATTAGAAAAGTCGGAAGGAAAAGCAAAATTTACCTTCACGATACTTCCCGACGAATGGGAAGAAGAAATCAACAACGTTTACTTTAAGTCCAAGAACAGGTTTACCGTACCCGGATTCCGAAAAGGACATGCGCCTCGCAAGATCATCGAGAACTATTACGGCAAAGGCGTTTTCTTTGATGATGCGATCAACAATTGCATCAAAAAGTCTTACACAAAGGCGCTTGACGAACATGCCGAGATCTATCCCGTGGACGAACCTAAGGTAGATGTGGAAAAGTTCGATGAAAAAGAGATCAAGTTCACGCTCGAAGTGACCTTAAAACCCGAAGTCAAGCTCGGCGCTTACACAGGTATTATTTTGGAAAAAGTTGAGTATACTGTTAAGCAGGACGAGATCAAGTCCAGAATAGAGCGCGATCGCAAGGCTCATACGCGTAAAATCGAGATCAAAGACAGACCCGTTCAAGACGGCGATAAACTTACGATCGATTACAGCGGAAAGGTGAACGGCAAAAAATTCGACGGCGGAACGGCTGAAAAGCAGGAACTCGTCATTGGCAGCAAAACCTTTATACCCGGATTCGAAGAGCAGCTTATTGGCATGAACATCGGCGAAACCAAGGACATTTCGGTAAAGTTCCCCGAAGAATATCATGCAAAAGAACTTGCCGGCAAAGACGCGATATTTACCGTAAAGGTACATTCCGGCGTTGTGGAACAAGTTCCCGAAGAAACAGACGATTTCGCTCAGGAAATGGGTCCGTATGAAACATTTGCCGAATATAAAAAAGATGTTGAAAAGCAACTTAAAGAGGACGCTAAAAATCGCGCGCGCATAGCGGACGAAAACAATATCATAGAAGCGGTAGTGGCAAATGCCGAATTTACCGTTCCCGACTGCATGGTGGAAACCGAACTCAACTATGAACTCAACGATTTAGCTTACAGATTGCAGGCGAGCGGACTTAAAATCGAGGACTACTTCAAATATACGGGTTCGAGCGTAGAGGAATTCAAGCAGGAACGTCGCAACGACGCGCTCACTTCCGTAAAGACCAGATTGGTCATCGAAGCCCTTATGAAAGAACTCGAAGCAAACGGAAAGATCGAAGTTACGGATAAGGAAATCGAGGACAGGATAAATCAATTTGCCGAGGGAGGCAAAATGTCTGCTGAGGATATCAAGAAGAGTGGTCAAACCGAATATTTCAAACATCAGATCGCCATGGATAAACTGACAAAGTTCCTTATGGACAACAATACGTTCACTAAGCCCGCAAACAAATCCAAAAAGGCGGAAGAAACTAAAAAATCCGAAAAAAGCGAATCCAAAGCCAAATCGGAAGAAGTAAAAGAAGATACTTTAAAAGAAGAAAAACCGAAAGTAAAGAGAACAAAAAAATCCGAAACAAAATAGTATATAATTAACAGGAGAATGGCAATGATCAAAAATCAATTAGTACCTATGGTTGTTGAGCAACTCGATCGCGGCGAAAGATCGTATGACATTTATTCAAGACTGTTAGAGGACAGAATAGTGTTCCTCTCGGGCGAAATAGACGATACGTCTGCCAATATAGTGATCGCGCAACTCATTTATCTTGAAAGCAAGGACGCCGACAAGGATATTTGTCTTTATATCAACAGCCCCGGAGGAAGCGTTACTGCCGGCATGGGAATATACGACACCATGAACTATATCAAGTGCGACGTAAGCACGGTTTGCGTAGGTATGGCGGCGTCTATGGGCGCGTTTCTGCTTTCGTCGGGCGCCAAAGGTAAACGATTTGCTTTGCGTAACAGCGAAGTCATGATCCACCAACCTTTGGGCGGTGCGCAAGGGCAGGCAAGCGATATCGAAATCGTAGCCAAACATATTATGAGAACAAAAGAAAAAATGATCAAAATTCTCGCCGAAAACTGCGGACAGTCTGTTGAAAAAGTCGAACGCGATGTCGACAGAGATAATTATATGAGCGCCGAAGAAGCTCTCGAATATGGGCTTATAGACGCGATATACGATAAAAGATCGTAGGAGGATAAATATTTGAATTATAATATGGGACCGAAATGTTCTTTTTGCGGTAGACCTGAGTCGGCGGTAGATCTGATACACGGACCTAATAATGTTTATATTTGCAAGGATTGTACCGAAATTTGCAGCAATGAATTTCACATGAAAGAAAAAGAGGATAGCTGTTCTTTCAACTTGCCCAAACCTATGGAGATCAAGGCTCGCCTTGACGAATATATTGTAGGTCAGGAAGCTGCCAAAAAGGTTTTGTCGGTCGCCGTATACAACCATTATAAGCGCGTAAATTACAACCTTGCCCGTGCGAACGAAAAGGATGATATGGAACTTAAAAAGACAAATATCCTTATGTTGGGTCCAACAGGCAGCGGAAAGACGTTGCTTGCCCAGACTCTGTCACGCATACTTAACGTACCGTTCGCCGTTGCGGACGCTACGACGCTTACAGAAGCCGGTTATGTCGGAGAGGACGTCGAAAACATTCTCTTAAAACTCATTCAGAATGCAGACTATGACGTAAAGAAAGCCGAAAAGGGAATAATTTATATAGACGAGATAGATAAGATCGCACGAAAAAGCGAAAACGTAAGTATTACGCGTGATGTTTCGGGTGAGGGCGTACAGCAAGCGTTGCTTAAAATAGTTGAAAGTACGATCGCAAATGTTCCACCGCAAGGCGGACGAAAGCATCCTCAACAGGAATTCATTCAGATCGACACAACAAATATTTTATTCATATTCGGCGGCGCCTTTGTGGGACTTGACAAGATAATAGAAAAACGAACTCAAAACAAATCTCTCGGGTTCGGAGCACAATTATCGGAGGCGATTAAACTCACCAACGAATCTATACAGCCCACCGACCTTATCAAATACGGCTTAATACCCGAATTTGTGGGCAGAATACCCGTTACGGTAAGTTTGGACGCGCTCGAAAAATCCGACCTTATAAGAATACTTTGCGAGCCTAAGGACGCACTTATAAAGCAATACAAAAAACTTATGGAAATGGACGGTATCGAACTTACTTTCGAAGACGGTTGTCTTGAAGCGATCGCGGATAAAGCCATAGCGTTGAAAACGGGCGCAAGAGGGTTGCGATCCATAATCGAAAATTGCATGACGGACATAATGTATTCTGCGCCGTCAAAAGGCGATGTCGGAAAGATCATAGTAGGTAAAGATTGCATATTGAAATCCTATCCGCCTAAGATCATATCAAAGAAAAAAGCAGTATAAATAATAAAGTAAACACATTCGTGGTTCGGGTGTGTTTATATTTATACAGAAAAAAGACGACATACAATTGCCGTCTTTTTTGTAACAAAACCTTGTTTATTTCAAATCTTCTTCATTGACATTATATTTGCCCGACTTATACAAACAGTGGAATATTATCGCATTTACGATCACGTTTGTAGAGAGTACGATAGGCATAATCAGCGATGATAAGTAATTGTTTATATCTTTTATCAACAATCCGCCGTAAACGTTTGCAAAGAACACAATGAGCGATAATAACAATGTTGCCGACACAGAGAATATAGCGCTGCTTCTTCCGCTGTAATTTATCCGTTTTCGTTTGTAATAATTCGAACTTGCCATAAAGAACGAAACGATGGGGAAGAGCGCGGCAATTGCGACCGCTATTATGTAGAGCGCAAGATTCAAACTCGTTATCTTCATTCCGTTATGAACCACTTCGATCGAATAGAAACAAATTGCGATCTCCAAGATCATTATAGCGAACAATATTCCGCATTGTAACAACCTTAATCGATTACTGTAATAATAATGCTTGTTATTGTAAGATTTAACGGTATTTTGATTATGTACTCTCAGATCGACATCGTTTTTAGTTTCCGATACATAGTTGTTGCTTTGATCGATCTCTTCCTTTACAGGTTCCGTCGGTCGCTCCTCGATAGGTTCGCGGATAACGGGCGGTTCTTCTTCGATCAACGGCAGATCATTGTTTTGCGGTTTTTCTTCCTGTTTATAATATTTGACGTTGGTATAATCGATATCTTTGACAGGTTGCTGCTCAAAGTCCGAATTGACTATGTTGTCGGATATGAGTTTATTGATGACGTCGCGATATTCCTTATCTATTATGGAAGCGTTTTCATTCAGATCGGATAAGCTGTCGTTGTAACCCAAGAATATGGTCTTATTATCGGACTTCTGCGTATCTTCGGAAGGCAACTCCTGCATAGGCAAAACGACTGCGTCATTCTTTTCTTCCGATCGCTCCTCAACTTTAAGGTCGTTATCGACCTCTTCTTCACGCGGCAAGATCTTTGCGTCGCCGTATTGTTCCTCTTCATCGGGGGGAGGCAGGATCTTGGCGTCGTCATTTATTATCGACGGGCTGTCATCCTGCATGGGCAATACGACAGCGTCGTCCTCAACAGGTTCTTCCTGTGGCAACTCCTGCATGGGCAGAACGACTGCATCGTCCTCAACAGGCTCGTCCTGTGGCAACTCCTGCATGGGCAATACGACTGCGTCGTCCTCAACAGGCTCGTCCTGCGGTAATTCCTGCATAGGCAGAACAACTGCGTCGTCGGACAAAACTTCCGATACGGTTTCCGGCTCCTCGGGTTCGGGCGGCAAAACTATGCCGTCATCGACTATGGGTTCGGGTTGTGCCTCGGGCTCGGGTGGCGGAAGAATAATCGCAGGATCTTCCTCGTTCATCGACGCTGCGGACGCGGCTGTTTCTTCCTCGGAATAATCATATTCGTTGATATCCGTAAAATAGTCGTTTACGTCTATGATATCGTTACTCTGAGGCGGCTCGTATTTTGCATTGCCGACATTGCTGAGATAGCTTTCCTGACTTTGCTTTCCGTAAACTTCGTCGATGAAATCGGTTTTATCGTCCTCGATAACAGAGTCGATAACGTTTTGATTCTGTTCCGTATCCGAAAGCGGGAGAGGCTCTTCGTTTATATCGAACAAGGAAAGCTGTTTGTACCCGTCGTCGGTTATTTCGGTCTCAATAAGTTCCTCTTCCTCGGTCGCCTCATTGACAACGGCATTGTATGTATCCGCATTGATGATAGGCGGTTCGGACTCCTCGTCGTTTTCGGAAACGATTTCGTTCTCATTATCGCTCTCATTTGAGGGCATGTCCTCCGAAGCAATAACGGGCGTTTCCATAGCGGTGTCATTTTCTTCGACGTTATCGGTTTGAGCAGGATAAGCCGCGGAGTAATCATCGTCCGAGATCAATTTGTTTATGACGTCGCGCGAATAGTCCCAATCGCTCTTGTTGCGCAAAAACAACTCTTTGCCCAGCTCGGTAAGAGTAAAATATTTTTTACGACCGCCGATAGATTTGGTACCCCAATAAGATTTTACAAAGCCTTGGACTTCCAAACGTTTCAAGCAGCTGTATAGAGTAGGCTGCTTAATAACATATTGACCTCCGCTTTTATGCTCGATCTCCTTGATGATATCATAACCGTATCTGTCGCCGGCTTGCAACGCTTTCAGGATAATCGTATCGATATGCCCACGGATCAAGTCGCTGTTTATAGAATTTATTTCTTCGTTTTGATTCACATTAACCTCATGCAACAAATAAATTTATTTATCAGCTACTACATTATACAATACACAAAAAAAATTGTCAAATATTTAGTATTATGTCTGACATAAAAAATAGGAAATTATAAAAAATTTTTATCTATGTTAGACATAATAATACAAAATATTGGGCATAAGGCGGCTCAAATATCGCTATTTGGTGTCATCGTCATTTTTGTCGCTGTCATCACGGAGTTTGACCGAACGAGCGGCTCTTCGTTTTATATCTTCGCTTGTAGCGGCATAGTGGCGTCTTGTGGTGTTTATATCCTTATGACCCAAAACTGCGGCGACGACGTAAATGTCCTGAGTGTTGTGATAAAGTTCGGTGCCGAAAGTGCTTCGAAGTTTGTGCGGCGTGATCTTTTTTAACGGAGTGATGTGTTTAGCGTATTTTTTTACAAGGTTTTCAACTGCTCTGACCGAAATGCGTTTACCTTGGATAGAATAGAACATGGCTTTTTGATCCGCGATCTTCAATCCGAACTCATTTTGCTCATCGATTTGCTCTTGCTGCCATGCGCAATAGGCTTTCAAAGCGTTTGCGATCTCGTCGGTAAAATACAGGACCGATCTGTTGCCGCCTTTGCGAGTGACCGAAAAGCTATTCATACTGAAATCGAAATCTTCGTGATTGAGTCCGACCAATTCCGAAATACGAATACCCGTGCCTAAAAACAAAGTCAAAATAGCGACGTCGCGAGTGCGGGTAATGTCATGATAAGAGTTTTCACGCTTGCTTATGTCTGTCAGAGTATTCGAATCAGCGCGATCCAACAGTTTTACGACCTCGTCCGATTCGAGCCTTATTATGGGTTTTTCATGTTTTTTGGGAAGGTCGACCTTTGTACAAATGTTGCTCGAAAGGCGATCTTTGTTAAAGAAGTATTTAAAGAACGATCTCAAAGAGCATAATTTACGTTCTTTGGCACGTTCGCCGCATTGATATCTTTTTCCTTTAAATTCGTAAGAAGAAAGATAATCCATATATAATTCTATATCAAACGCTTTAAGTTGTTCTAAATCGGCGAGTTCGATCTCGTTTGGCTTTAATTGCGGAAAGACTTCTTTGGATAAATAATCATAAAAGATGCGTAAATCGTAAACGTAGTTCAATCTTGTAAGAGTAGACGTTCGCATCTGGATCCCCACAATAAATTCTTTTACATAAGAAGGCAGTTCTTGACAGATCGATTTTATCTTTGCTAAATTATTTTCGTCACGCTGGGCGTAGAAATTATCTTTTTTGCTTTCCATAGTGATATTATATCATATAAGAATATAAAAATCAAAAAGTTTTTTCGATTTCAGCTTATCTTTTTTGATAATTGCCGATAATATTTGATCGGTCATCAGTAATTAGTTTTTGATAATTGCAATTCTTTCTGATAAATAAATTTAAATCCATATAATAATTACATATAACGGCTGCAATTCGGAATGAAAATATCAAAAAACGCGTAAGTAATTAGGATTTTGCGGACAGCCCTGCTATTTGCCCTTATTTTTCGTTTAACTATGCGTAAAAGCTGTCTTTTACGCATAGTTTACGGTATGTGTGTTTGAGGACGGGAGCGGTACACTCTATTTCCTTTTTGTCTTTACGAATAAGTTTTTTATGAGGTTTTTCCTTTTTTATCGAAATATAGGCTGCAAATTTGTCTTTTCTGACTACACGGACAACTGCTTAGTTGTTTTTTGAAGCCTTGAAATGAAACAAAGGGATTTAGCTTGCCTTTTCAGCCATAAGATAAAATTTCAGGTACAATAAGTTTACTACTTTCGCAATTTTTTTGCAAACCTCTTAGAAGAGTTTTTCATGGAGATCTTTCTCTTTAATAAAAGCTACAATAATATGTTCATTTCTTATTATGTCACGCATAAATAAGAAAATTTGCTATTTAAATATCGGCGCACTTGACACAACGCCTTTTCTTATTTTATAATTTACTTGTAATAACATTTAAGGAAATTCAAATGCAATTATCGTTCCTATATTTTGTGATCGTTATTATTGTAGCCATCTTTGTCGGCGTCTTACTCTCTCGCGGAAAAAATAAAAATAGACATGATTATTCCGAAAGACCGTCAGAGGCCAAAAAGAAAGCCATAGGAGAACGCGGAGAACAATTTGTTTCGAATATTTTGGGCAAAAACATCGACGGCAAGCAATACGTTATAAATAACCTACTCTTCGAGGATAAATACGGCAACTCTTGTCAAATTGACCACGTTTTAATAAATCAATACGGCATATGGATAATCGAAACCAAAAATTTCGCAGGAAAGATAATCGGAAAAGAAAATGCCAGAGAATGGCTGCATTATTTGGGCAATGAAAAGTTTGAATTTTACAATCCCGTAATGCAAAACGCCACTCACATCGATCGTCTGACGAATTACATCAAAAAGAAATCGGTTTTCCATAACATTGTTGTATTTATGTATGACGCGGACATAAGCGGCGTACGATCCGACCACGTCTGCGGTGTGACCAAGTTAAGAAAAATACTCTCCGACAGCAGTAATAAGAGCCTGCTCTCGCCCAAAGAAATGGAGAAATATTATTCGATATTGATGTCATTAAAGCAGTCGTGCAGCATAGATTTAGACGAGCATATCGAAAATATCAAATCGGCGCAATACAAGATCCAAAACAATATCTGTCCTCGTTGCGGCGGCAAACTTGTTTTGCGCAAAGGAAATTACGGAAAATTTTACGGCTGCGAAAATTATCCGAAGTGCAAATTTACCAAGGAAATAAAATAATCTGTACCATTTCCATAAAGAAAGAAGCCATCGGTCTATCCAATGACTTCTTTTTGGTTTTACTTTTTTATAACTTGTCCTATCTTGTTTATTATATTTTCCCCATAATTTGACAAGTTATCTTATACGATGACAATTATTATTTGGCTTCCCCAAGCCCGAGCAATAATATATCATCAATAAATTATCTCATCATTCTTCATAAACGAAACATGGCGCTTTTATACAAGTCAAACGCCGAAACTCTCATTTATGAAAAACGGTCAATTCAACAACCTACCCAAAACAAGGAATAATAATTTACTGTCGTTGGGCGCAAAATGTCTTTTTGCGCAATCATCTTCGTAAGAAAGATCCATGGAAAAGATATCTTTTGAAACCTTTTTCACGAAATAAACCGCAACCTTAGTCGCCAAAAGAACCAACAGAACGATACTTACAATGTCGCTTATCAGTTGCACACCCAAGGTTAAAGACGTACCGAAGAACAGGACAACGCTCAACAATTCTTTGAGAATGTTGAAACGCTCCTCGCCCAACGCGTAATAAAGATTGGTACGGATAGTCACATAATGAACGTCTAACGCTCGTACCGTTATGAAAAATAATAATATCACAACATTATAAATGACCGCTTTCCATTCTTTTTTAAAGCAGTTCCAAATCGTTATCGCTCCAAGCAACAACAAATTTATAATGAAGAGGACATCATAAATTTCCATAGATTTATATTACTATATAATTGTTATATTTGTCAAGCAAAAAATCGAAAAAAAAGTGTTGGTAGCGAAAAATAATCATTTACTTGTAAGTTTTTTCTTTATTTTGGCGGCTATGATCAGCAACGCTATGCACAGAACAAAAATCCCTATCCAAACAGGGATCCCCCAGCCGGAATAAGGAATTATCTGTCCGCTGCCGAAAAAGCTGATAAACGCTATCGTTTCGGGACGCGTGAAAAGCGTCGAAAGCAAAAAGAATTTCCAACTCATGGAAGTTGTGCCTGCTACCAGACACAATGTGTCGTCGGGAAAAAACGGAAACAAAAGCATCAAGACAAACACCCACCTGCCCTTGTCGTTAAGCAGTTTACCGTATTTTTCGGAATTTTCCTTACCTATCATCCAGGAGATAAGTTTTCTGCCGAAAGTTTTGCCCAGCGCAAAGCAGATCACGGCGCCCAAATATGTTCCCGCAAGCGACAGAACGAACGCAATAAAAGGACCGTAGATCGCTACGCCTATCAAAATCGTTACCGCGGCAGGTATCGGCAAAAAAACAACTTGGAAAACAGTCAACAGCAAATAAACGATCACGCCCCATTGCTTGGTGTTCAGCACGAAATCTCTTATTACTTCGAAGTCCTCGAAGTACTTGATCAGGTCGAAAAGTTCCATAACGATATAAATCGCAACGATTATCGAGGCGCCTATAATAATTACTGTCGTTATTCTTAGCGGGATCTTATATTTATCCTCTATAAGACAAAAAATTATAAAGCCGATAGTGAACATGAAAACAACCGTCACTTTCAGCGCGCGGTTGAGAGAATTCAAAAAGATACACGACAAAACTATCATTACCGTGCAAAGTAATGCAAGAAGCGTTCTGTATATCAATCCCCTTTTAGATCCCATAATATTATTTTATGTTATCGAGCCCGATATTATTGCTTGGAATGTGCCTCGATTTCTTTTCGAGCGATTTTATCGCACAGATTATTCAGTTCATTGTCCGCGTGTCCCTTGACTTTGATAAAAGTCACCTCGTGTTTTTTCATATATTCCAAAAGTTCTTGCCACAATTCAATATTCTTAACTTCTTTTTTATCGCTCGTTTTCCAGCCGTTGGATCGCCAGGCTGTTATCCAATTGTTATTTATGGCATTTACGCAATAACTTGAATCGCTGTAAATTTCGACTTTACAAGGCTCTTTTAAGGCTTTCAGGCCCTCGATAATGGCTGTAAGTTCCATTTTGTTATTTGTCGTCATATCCTCAAAGCCGCTCACCGTTTTTTGATGCCCCAAATAAGTAAGTATAGCGCAATATCCGCCCATGCCCGGATTCCCGCTGCAAGCCCCGTCGGTATATATTGTAACCTGTTTCATTTAAACACCTTATAATTTGTGATAACTCTTTTTATTGCAAATTTTCCCTTGCAAGCAAGCATTTATGCTTGTATTATATCACATGTGAGCGAAGCAATCAAATCTTTATTGCGTTATCCCGATCAAAAGACGAAAATTTTTTTGATATGAAATTTTCGATCTTAGTGACGGTCTTTTATATTATTAAATTATGTCCTTATTATGTCACGCATAAACAGACGAAAAACAGCGAAACAATTCAGTTCCGCTGTTTTTCGTATCCTTACATCCCTGTCGGATACGATATTTAAGCTAATGCGACATACCCTTGCAATGCCGCATTGGGCTTTTAGGTTGTAAAACATTTTTCTCCGTGTCATTATCCCTAACGGAGAAAAGATATGTTAATTTAAGGAATTGGTAGCATCTAATTCCGTTATCACAAGCACTACCTTATATTCACCCTGTTTGCCCTTTTCATCTGCTTTCGACAATTTTTTGCATTCTGACGTTGTAGTTTCTACAAAGGGCTTTGGCATAATTGTCATATCATGGATTTCTCCACTCGCTGTTACATATGCTTCAACATTCCACGCTTTTGCAGGAGTGCCCAAGCAATCGAAATAGCCCTTCTCATCGCCATTCATCAAAATTTCTTCTACCGCAGCACCGCGAACCGCACGGATATTAGCTGCCTCAACATTTTCTTCTGCTCTATTAAGCGCTCCTACAAAGAGAGGAACTGCAATAGCGGTAAGAACTGCTATGATAGCTACTACTATCAAAAGTTCCGCAAGCGTAAAGCCTTTCTTGTTTTGTTTCTTCATTTTTTCGTTCTCCTTTTAAAAAATCATGATTTTTTTGTATATAAAGCCGTTTAGGGACGTTTCGCGGCATTACTACCTGAACCATAAAAATGACATAGAATATATTGTTCTATGTACTTTGTGCATTTATTATATAACAAAATTATCCGATTGTCAAGTAAAAAAAGTAAATTATTCTATAAAAACGCAATATAATTCTCCTAAAAAAGCGTCGCAAGACGCTTTTTTCTATAAAAAAACTACATAGAACAATATATTCTATGTACTTAATTGCGGCATATAGGTTGCCGCTTTTTTTGTATTTCGCAATTCAATATTTGCCCTACTCTGTTCATCATCTCCGCCTTGTGCTCCATAAGCGAATGGGCATAACGCCGTAACGTTATCATCGGATTTTTATGCCCGAGTATTTCCGAAAGCGTCTTTACGTCCATTCCGACTTCCAATGCTCTCGTCGCGAACGTATGTCTGAGCGAATGAAAGCATTTTTTCTTTATGTTCAGTTTAATCAACATATGTTCAAAGGTGCGTTGATATGAGCGTATCTGCGCACCGTATATCGATTTGCCCACCACTACAAATTTACTTTTCGTTTTGCGTTTTAATTCTCTCATATAATATAATATCTGTCGTGGCAATGGTATTATTCTTTCGGAACTTGTAGTCTTTGTTTCGTCGATTATCTTAAAATAATTTCCGTTCACCCAACAATCATGACAGGATTTATTTATGGACATTGTTCCTTTTTTTAGATCTATGTCCTCCCAGGTGAGTGCGAGAAGTTCGCCGATACGGAGCCCGGTATATAAGGATAACAATATCCCGAACAGCTTCGGATCGTTGCAACCGAATATGTATTTTTCTATTTTTTGCTGCTCGGCATTAGTGAAACATTCCGTCTTTTTCCACATTACAGGCGGACGAATGATGACGTTTGCTATCGGTTTTGATACAAATCCCATGATCATTGCCGCTTTCCAGGCGGATTTCAAAATCGTTATGATACAATTTATCGTCGATGAAGAAAGCCCTTTTGCCTTTACCACGCTCGAAAACTCATACATTTCCTTTTGCGTGAGCGATCCGAGATCGTAATCTCCCAAAATGGGAATAATATATTTTTCCGCTTGTCCGCGGTACTTTTTGTAAGTCCGCTCTTTCGACGTTATCCTGACTTGCTTATCGAGCCACTCGTTAAGCCATTCCTTTAATTTCATTTCCTTCTTCTCTCCTATTATGAAAATAACCGTATAGGCTCTCGCCCCACGGTTATAGTGTAATATATTTTTTTGTTGCCTTTATTTTCGATTTGTTTTTATGATGATTTTAAATAAAACGCAACGGTTTATTCTCCGTCCCGCTCCGATCACTTGCTCAAAAGACGTCTTTATGCTATAATAATTTCACGGCACACAAAAACGCTTCTTGGGGAGAAATCAATGAACAGAAAACAACTTGCACTGAAAGTTCTTTTGCCTGTTTTAGTGGCTTTGATCATAGCAACGCTTATATTTGAAATAAAGTGTTTGGATATTCATAACGATAGCGAAAACGGCATGCTTTATGCAATTGCAATATTGTTGAATATGCTGCCGTTGTTGGCAATGATAATTCTCGGCACGGCTTCTGCAATTATGTTTGTTTTGCTTTTGGTCGCAAAAAACAAAAGAGCTGTTATAAAAAGCACATTTGTTATCCTGTGCGTGTTGCTCCCGTTCACATTATTCAATGCCTTTATAGCCATTGCGGCGCTGCATATCTTTATAGAAGTCCCCATAATGGCATTTTCCGTTTCCGCGGTAGATATTGCCGCTTTGATTCTATGCCGAACACTTTTAAACGAAATTAAATAAGCGATTTTCTTTTAGACGAGAATTTTTACAGAACTTCGACTAAATTACGGCTCAACTACAAAAAGACGTCCAACTTATGCCAGACATAGACAGGACGTCTTTTAAAAAATATATAATTTGTTACGATCTTTTAATCAAACAACGGAACCGAAGTGACGCCCGAATATTTGACGCCATCGTTTATATCTTGTTGTTGCTTGGAGTAATTGTTAGGACCCTCCGCACCGTACATCCAGAAATTGAAATCATGCGTTCCTGCCGCAAATGGAAGCAGTTGTGCCTGTCTTTTTACTATTGCATTGTTTTCGGTGCCGAATTGTCCGATATTGATGGACAAATGTTCTAAATGATTTATATTTTCATTCAGATCGAGCACTATCTGAGAATAGTTGCGTCCGCCGCCGTAAAAAGCAATACCGCCGTGAACAAAGGTCTTTCCGTCATTTGTTTTGTAAAGCAACTTGGCATAATCGGGATTGCCGTCTACTTCTTTAAGCATAGCGGCGATATCGAATTTCATCAGATCACTGAGTACGCCATCGCCCACAGGTTCGATCAAAGTGCTGCTATCCACATGCGCCACGTCTTTCCAATCATAGGTTCGCACATCACCTTCAAGACGCAATATACTTGCAAAAGAAGTTGCGCCGGATTTGCGCCACGAAGGCGTTATCTTGGCATAAGTAGCTACGTCGCCTGTCATTGTATCCACTCCCTCGTAGAGCAACGCTCCCGAGAAGTTGCTTTCTACTCCCACGCAAAACAGACCGCTGGTTTCGAGGACCGTATTGCGCAATGTCAGATCTGTCATGACGTAGTGCTTGTAAAAGAAGCTGTCGGCGGCGATGCTCCCCACGTCGTAATTGTTTGTATAATATGTTTTACCGTTGACTACCTTGCTTTTTTCCGTGTAGGCTTTGCCGTTTTCATCTTTCAAAACAGGTTCCTGACCATTGATCCGATTTGCTTGAAGCGCTTTGTTGGCGCCTACCTTGACAAGAAATTCTCTACCCTGCGTGATGATGCAACCATCGATAGTGACATTGATCTGCTCGCTTGCGTCCAAACCGTTGGACGGTATAGCGGTGACAAAATATTTATTTCCGTCGCTGTTGCCGCCATAGACGCGTACCACGTTGCGGCCGTTGCGTATGCGGCAATTGACCACACTGCAATCCGCGTTGATCTCCAACGTGGTGCCTAACTTGTTCAGATTATTAAGCTGATAGGTGGCATTGCCGTTACGGTCATACTCATAGAGCGATTCGTCACTGCAACCCAAAAGATTGACGCCGTAGAGTTTGACCCCGTCGGTGCGTATAAGGAAAGCAATGTTGTCCTGCCCTGCCACAGACGCGACAGCCTTATATTCCACAAATACCAGCGGACCGCGGAATATCGTCGGCGTACCTGCGGCGTCCACCGCATTGGTGAAGTATTCCGCATTCAGATCGAACCCGTTGCCGTAGACGTCTGCCTTAAATTCCATAGCATACATTACATAGGCTTCCTCGGAGTTGTGATTTTTGTCCTCTCCGTAAAAAACAGTATTATATGTCGATTTATATCGGTGTTGCGCCACTATGCTTTTGCGCTCATCAAGCGACATTACCTCGCCGTCGGCTTTGGTACCAAGCATGATATTTTTCGTTAGCACCACCTTATACCCCTCGTCCGTAGCCTTTACAAGATCGGGATAATTATCCACTTCGACCGCGTCGCTCACTACGTTAAGGTTTATCGATTGTTTTGCGTTGCCGCCGAACTCATCGTTATATTCCCACTGTACCGTGACAGTGATCGCTCCTGTGCCTTTTACGTCAAGGTATGCCTTTCCGTCATGTATGGTAACCGCCGCTAACGACGGATCGGATACAACAAATTCCAGGCTTTCAAAATCATTCTTAACGGGTACGGGCTGTCCTTTCTTGGTGACGGTAAACTCTATAACATAGTCCGTGTTATCGATCAAACTACCGTTCGGACCGTACTTTTGCCCGCCCACGGTATAACGTTCGGATAGATCGACATTTACCTTATTGTTTATCCATATGCTGTTGATCTTGGTCGTCACCGTGACCGTAAGTTCCTTTGGATCGCCGTAATTTGCGCCATCGCGCAACGCCTGAACAGCAACTTTATAAGTGCCATTCTTGCTCGCCTTGAATGAGCATGTATATCCGTCCTCATCGGGCTTTAATATAAGCTCTTTATTCTCCGTAGTCCACTCAAATTCAACGCCCGAAAGATCCACGGCGGGTACCGCGTAAAAAGTCGTCATTGTATCTTTGAGTATGACCGAGGTATATGTGCCTGCTTGTTCTTTGATTATCGAGGATTGCAGCTTAAAATCAAAATCCGAAAAACTGAATTTTACAGGTACGCTATGACCGTTTGCGGTCAATCGGGCGTCGATTTTTTCACCCGAAAAGTTGTTGTCCAACGTGACTTCGATAATGTGACAGTTGTCCGAGATTGCCCTTGCTTCGTCGTGGACGATACACCTTGCGCTTTGTATCCCCGCGCCGCTAAGCATAGGTTCGCCTTCGCATTCCACATACATAGTCGCTTGTGTTGCACCCTTTGCAAGCAATACGGTATTACCGTCCGCAACTCCGTTTACAACTATGCCGCTATCGGTCGTCACCTTGCTAACTTCCAAACCGATCGTACTTGTAAGCGTTTGATTGAGCATGCCGTTGACTACCGCGTCCTCTATTTGAAGCCGCAAAGACGTCTTGCCGCTGAAAGGCAACATTATACTTTGGTTGCCTTTATTGATCACCGCTCGAATACTATCCGTGGCAATGAGCGAATATTCGGCAGATGTGCCTCCCGAAATATTCACCTTATAAGTGTACGTCCCAACTTTCAGATCGGAAGCTACCGTGTAAGTAGACGTTGCTTGATTGTACTTCATAGGCACGGCATCGCCATCGCTATTAAACAGCGAAAAAGACATTCCGTAAGGTTTGGAGGAAGTGACCACGACGGGAACGCTATCCGTGTACCCCTTATCCTTACTTGTCGCTTTGATATTGGCGGTGCCTTCGCCGACTGCTTTTATAAAGCCGTCGTCATTGACTATCAGCACTTCCGTGTTGTCGCTTTCGAGTATATATCCTTTTTCGGAGGCATTGGCGGGCTCTACCTGCGCCGTTATGGTATGATCTTTTTGATCCGCCATATCTACATACAGTGCGTTTCCCTCCGATAACAAATCCCCGTCGGCATATACCCGTATTCCGCTTACGGACACGGGAACGTTGATACTTACTAAATTAAGAGAAGAAAATATCACTAATACAAAGATCATAGGCAGAACTATTATGAGCGATATAATGGTTTTTCTCATCAGATTTCCCCTCCTTCAAATTGATAGTACTTGTTGCCCAAGTTTCTTACAAAATACAAGTAGGCAAATATCGCGCACAGAGCGGCAACCGCTCCACCCACTACATAGGTCAGCCATGCCATGCTTTGTTGCGTGAGTTCGGACAACACACGTCCGATAAAAAGTGTGCCGCCTACCGCAAACGCCGTTATCATACCAAAGACTATGATCGTAGATACAACTCCGCCCGATTCCTTGATTTCGCCGTCCTCGTCGGTGGAGAATCGCGCATGGTTAAAGTCGTAACGCGTTGCAACGCAAATATTGACAAAACCAAAAACCGTACCTACCGCAAAAACAAATAATCCTCCATACCAGCTGACCAGCCCCGTGCAGGATAACACGATCGCGTTGGCCAATTGCGACAGCGCGGTCACCATCATACACATAAAGACTTTGGAGAAAAATACAGGTTTATAGCCCAACGGGTATGCTTTGACAGAGTAAAACATCTCGCCGTCGCGACTTATGTTTGTAGCGCAGAAAACATTGGTGAGAGCGCCAAACAACAGCGTGAGAAACAGCGAAAGTTCCAGGTCAAGTTGCAATCCGACAAGACTTTCTATCAAAGACGAACCTACCGTCATGCAAAAATAAACCATAAGCGGCGTTACAACAGCCACCGAAAGATAACTGAACATGTATGACGGAGTGCGGAAAATAAGCAAAAAATCCTTTTTGACCAGGGCAAAAAAACCGTACTTGCCGCTTTGCAGATTGCCGCTCCGTCTTAGATAGTTGCCGTTTCCGATATTTCGGGATTGCAATGCCCGTTGCAACATAAATCGCAACATTACAAGCGACAAAGCAATACATACGACCAAAACTCCCGCAATGCCCAAACCTGCAACGATCACATTGTGTCCGATCCCGAGCGTCGCAGGGGAAATGCTTACAAGCAGCAGATCGATCAGCCACTTTACGGGATACAAGCATTGAACGAGCCCGACGATCGCTGTCATCTTGACCTCGTCGAAAAAGAATTTGAGATCATCTCCAAGCAACATTTGCCTTACGGCGTCCAGCACAATGGAATATAACCAAAAAGCCACTCCCGTTACGAGCGTTACCAGCACAAAGTTGAGCAAAAACTTGTCCTTCAAAAAGCGCTTTACAGCATTGACAGGTATTGCGAGCAACGAGCCGATCGCGATCGTCAATAGCGGCAATATCAAACAAATAACAGCGGTAATGACCCAAAATTGCCAACCCAAAGTTATGTTTTGAAAAACATTATATGCCACGGTAATATTTATTGTAAGCACTACTGCCGTCGAAACAAATAATTGCGACAAATATATTGTGCATATTTTTGCTATATACAGGCTTACGGCGTCTATCGGCATCGCAGAATACAGTCTGGCTCCGTCCGCATCGAAAATTTGGCGATTGATTTGAGAGATCGCGCTCAACGTCATAAACACAAATACCACCGCATATAAAAGCGTCAGCAATTCGTACAGGCGTAAATCGTAATGAAAAGCAGGTCTGTTTTCGACGCCCTCTACCCCGAACACGCCTTTTACTTGCGTATAAATTCCGACAAATTTCCCGAAAAACACAACAAAAAGCGCAATGATAGCTGCCACAAGCAAAGTTCCGAGTAAAAAGCCCGTAATGTCAAATCGTCCGCGACGATAGCGATAAATTGATTCGATACGCTGTTTTTTGAGAAGAGCGCCCACCAATTCGGTGTCAATTTTTTTCATTGTCGTCCACCTGCTCTTTGCGCTCCATTTCCTCTTCCGCACGGCGCTCGCCCTCCAAGAAAAAACTTTCGAAGTCGAAGTTGGGATCGTCATTCATCATTTGCCGTATATTCAGCGCGTCTATTTGTTGCCCTCGGCGAATGAGCACCACTCTGTCGCAGATCTGAGCAACGCTTGCCAAAGCGTGAGAACTGAATATTATACAGTTGCCTTCGGCGGCGTAATCTTTCATAAATTCACGAACCGCTTTCATCGTGCGCGGATCGAGTCCCGTCAACGGTTCGTCCAAAATCCATAGCCTGGGCCAATGCATAAGCGAGCCCATCATACATATTTTTTGTCGCATACCGTGCGAATAGCTACTGATGAGGTTGTTGACGGCGTCGCCTAAACAAAATATTTTTTCCAACTGCTCATAACGCTCGCGTCTTATATCCTGCGGGACCTTATAAACCGTTGCCATAAAGGATAGATATTCCATGCCTGTCATTTTAACAAACACCGCATGATTATCAGTCACGAAGCCCATGTTGGCTTTTGCTGCAATGGGTTCTTTTTTTACATCATGACCGTCGATCATAATTTTGCCCTCATCAAAGGGCAACATTCCTTCCAAACATTTAAGAGTCGTAGATTTGCCTGCGCCATTATGACCCAACAAGCCCACTATTTCGCCCGCATAACAGTTGAATGAAACGTTGCGAACGGCGTAATCTGCCTTTTTTGAATACTTTTTACATAGTCCGTCTATTTCCACTATCGGGGTTTTTCGATCCGATTTATCTGCATTTTCCGAGAATTTTTTCGGCGTTGAACTGTCATTATTGAGTTGAGCGAATGCCTTGGTATTATGCACAGTTTTTCTCCTTGATTAAATTATTCGTAAAATAGTTTCCGAATTTTCTTATAAATATTATTCGTGATTATTCCCTATTTATCCAATGAATGAGTATTACATAAGTTACTTTGCGGAAGCAATGACGACCGCAAAGTAACTGTTTAGTAATATTCCTATTAAAGTTCGGGTATATTGAACGATTTGAAAACGAAAAATATCAAATCAATAACTCATGGTGAGAACTATCGTAACGTTGCTGCCGTCCGAAACATAACCGATTCGCATAGTTGCGAGATGCTCGTCAGTCACGTCCATTTCAACCGTAAGGTTGTTTGTAGGCGCTTTCAGATCCTCGTCCGTAGTTCCGAACACCTCTTTGACGTATTCCGCTTTGACCGTTGCCGCAAGCCCTGTTTCAGTCAGACGGTAACCTTCTTCAAAGTAGCTTTCGTCCAACTTGATCGTGGGTTTGGCTTCCGAAGCGCTGCTAACTTGTTCGTTTACTTGCGTGACGGAATACATCTGTTCGGCGTTTGCGTCATTGAGTCTCTTTTCGCTTCCCGTAACGTTATAACCCGATTCTGTTTTGGTATAGGTCACAGTACTCTCATATTGCGTAAAGTTGCCCTGTGTTATCGTTATTTCCTGTTTGATCGTCTTGGCTGTCGCTATATCATTATACCGTTGTTGCAAAATTTCTATTGCCGTGAGTTTAGGATCTGCACAAGCGGCAAGCATTACCGCCGCCAGCATAAACAAAATCGTAAGAATTGCCAATCTCTTTTTCATAATCTTATCCCTCCTTTTGAAAATATAATGATAGCGGCAAGCAGTGCGTTGATCGAAGCGACCAAGAACAGCCACTTGATAGGTGCGTCAGCCAATGCCTTTGCGGTTTCAATGACGTTCTCGTTAAGGTCGGCAGCGCTATTCCAAGCGTCGACAAGGTCGATATACTTTTGAAGTTCTTCGGAAGCGATCTGTTTTTCTTCCTCGGTAAGTTTATTGATTTCCTCGATAATGCCCTTTACCATAACGAAGTATTCCTCGGTAGAAGCGAGCGTATCGATCGTCACATCGCCCACCAACTCATCGAGAGCGGCAAGCACAGTGTGAATATTGGTAGTGTAACCGCTTTCGTCCAGCACGAGGAGAGTAAATGTCTTGCTTCCGTAATAGTTGTTGTCATTTATTGTTACGGTCACCTCTATAACGCCGCTTTGCGTGATCTCCGCGGGATCCACTGTCGCTTCGAGCATACGATAATCGTCGCCCTCATCGACAGCCACCTGTGCGGTGAGTTTTATCGCGGTCCCGTCATAATTGTAAGGCTCGGGCGACTGCTCGTTGAACACGTCGTCGTCTACGCTGAGAACGAAGTGAGTTGCATTTTCACCGTCGGTCAACTGCAATTTGGTCACCGTGTATGTGCCTGCATGATCTTTGTGTTCGTCCTCGCCTGCCCAGCTGCCTTCAAATGTCACCTCATAATTGTTGTTGTCCCAAGAAGCCGTGATAGCATAGGTACCGGCACCGGTAATCTGCGGCTTGGTGAGTGTTATTCCGAGAATCTCATCGGTTTCGTCGTATGCAAGCGTGCCCTCGGTAACACTCCAAGCTCCGGCGACAAAAGCGTAGTCCTTGTTGTAGCCGTATACGTTGTCTTGATCGTTTACAGTCACCGTAACCGGTCGCGCGGTCACCGTATATGTGCCTTGCTTAGCTACCGTTATCACATAATTATCCGGTTGTGATGTTATGGTCGCGGTTATTTCGTAATCTCCGACATTTTTGGTCGCGCTTGCGTTGCACACTATATTCAGGTAATCTTTTATGCGTACTCTGTCTTGGTCCACTGCAAGCACGCCATCTTCGTCGAATGTAAACTCGCTAACAAAGTTTTCACCATAAACGCTTTGTTGGTTGTTTACCGTCACGGTAACAGGCGCTTTTGCAATTTGGAATGTCGCGCTACCGTTGCCGACAAAGTTTTGTCCTTTCGCTTCCACCCTGACAGTCACTTCCTCGCTCGCATTGATACGGTTGCCAACATAGCTAACGCTGTACTCGTCGGAATTGAGTTCGATCTCGCCGGCCTTGACCGTAAGAGTGGGAGTTTGTTCCTCACCGTTATAGGTGTGGGTACTCGTAACGTTAACGCTGTCTATCTCTGCCGCCTCTATTACCAGCTTTTTGCTACCGTTGACGGTAATGTTGTAGTTGCCAGCTTTGTCGCCGCCGAAAGTTGCGGTGACATCATAACTGCCAACGTTTGTGCCGCTGCCGTTGAGGATAACTGTGATATCCTTTTGATCGTCGGGCAACACATCGGTAAATGTGTAAGTCGCGGACGTTGCGTTGTGTTCGGTGCGGTCAAAAGTAAACTTGACTTCGTCTACTGTTAATGACGCGTTCTTGGTTGTGATTCGGAAAGTAAGTTCTTTGTTTCCGCTGAAATTGCCCTGGAATTTAACGGTAAAGTTCACTGTGCCAACATTTATGCGATCGGATGTTCCATAATCTACGGTGTAGTCGCTTGACGTAATTGTGTAGTCTGCTAACGTAACCGCCAAATCAACACTTTGCTCTTCGCCGTTGTAAACGTAGTTGCCCGTCACTTCGATCTGCGCGTCGCTTGCGGTCTTGGGGGTGATAGCAAACGTCAACATCTTACTGCCCGTATAGTTGCCTTGTCCGCTAACTGTAACGGTAACTTCGCCAACGTCAACGCACTTATCGCCGTCCTTGTCGCTGTTATAGGTCACGGTAAAGTCGCTGTTTGTTTTAAGTTCGATCTCGCCAAACTTCACTGTGGGTTGCGGCTTGATTTCCTTGCCCGTATACTCGTAACTTTCGTCTACTCCGCCGAATGTCAATCCGTCGATGTCCTTAGCAATCACTTCAAAACCGTCCTTGACTGTAAGCGAAGATTCTTCGTATGTGTAGTTGGAAAGTTTGGTATTGTTGCCTGCCTCAACGGTAGCAACAATATCCGTCTTGCCCACGTCGGTGAGCGACGCACTTAGGTTCAAAGTAACGCTCTCGCCCTGTACTGCGCCCGTCACAGACCAATAGCTACCGCTTGAGTTCGGATGCTGTTCCGTTCCGCTGTAAGTCACGGTCTGTTTTTGCACTGTTATTGTAAGTTTTTTAACGGAAATAGTCACTTTGCGTTGCACGGTCAACTCTTTGTAGCTGTCGAGAGTAACCGTAACCGTTACGTCGTAAACTCCCGCGTCCTTGGGTTCGCCCTGCACCGCTTGACCGTCTTGCTTGTACTCTATTGTCACTTGCGCTCTATCGGGTTTGCCATTGACCGTTACGGGGTGTGCGACTCCGTCGTAGGTGACGTTCACGTTTTCCACCGTTACGTCCTTGAACACCGCATCCGTTAAAGTGTAGTCAGCCGTTTGCGATACATCGATTTCGTAGTTGGATAGCTGTGCCTTTACATCTTCACTGAGTTCAACAATGATTTTAAGCGTTTCGCCTGCTTTCTTGGAGGAAAGGTCACCGTTCAGTTTGAGCGTAATGCCGCTTTTGAGGGTGTCCTCGTCGTTGTTGTACATTGTTCCCTCTATGTCGTAGGTAAGAGTTACTTGTGCCTCGCCCTCGGGAGATTCCTTGGCTTGCGGCTTGACTGTTACTTTGGCTTTGGCAATTTGGAAAGTAGCTTCTTTGCTACCGCTGAAATTGCCCTGGAATTTAACGGTAAAGTTCACTGTGCCAACATTTACACGATCGGACGTTTCATAATCTACGGTGTAGTCGCTTGACGTAATTGTATAGTCAGCTAACGTAACCGCCAAAGTAACGGATTGCGCTTGACTGTTGTAGACGTAGTTGCCCGTCACTTCGATCTGCGCGTCGCTTGCGGTCTTGGGGGTGATAGTGAACTTCAACGTCTTACTGCCCGTATAGTTGCCTTGTCCGCTAACTGTAACGGTAACTTCGCCAACGTCAACGCACTTATCGCCGTCCTTGTCGCTGTTATAGGTCACGGTAAAGTCGCTGTTTGTTTTAAGTTCGATCTCGCCAAACTTCACTGTGGGTTGCGGCTTGATTTTCTTGCCCGTATACTCGTAGCTGTTGTTTACCCCGTTAAAGGTAATGTCGGCAATATCTTTTTTATTTATTTGGAAAGTTCCGATAGCGCTACCCTCGAAGTTACCTTTGAACGTAACGGTAACGGTCGCCGCGCCCGCATTGGTATTGGTCGTTGCGGTAAATGTGTAGTCCTGTTCGTACACAAGCGTTTCAAAGCCGTCAAGCGTCACTTGTACATTGCCGCTTTCAGGAGTTTGCGCACTGCCGCTGTATGTGTATTCGCCCTTTACGGTTACTTGCGCGCCATTGGCATTTGCCTTTGTGATCTCAAACGTCTTGGATACGGTGCCGATAAAGTTCTTGTTTTCCTGCATTGTAACGGTCACTGTCACCTTACCCACATTGGTGCAGGTGGCGTCTTTGCCGTCGTGGCTGTAAACCACATTATAGTCGCCTTGCGGAACGGCAAGTCCGTTCACTGTCAACGACGGAACGGGTTTTTGCGCCTTGCCTGTATAGGTGTAGCTATCCGCAATGCCGTCGATTTGTGCGTCGGTTATTTCTAACGGATCGATAGTGAAATGCACTTCGAACTCGCCCGTGTAATTGTCGTCTATCATGGTGACGGTAATAGTCGCTTGCCCCGCATTGGTATTGTCGCGGTATTCAACATTGTAGTGCGTGTCAAGGGTAAGCTCATGTCCGTTGTAAGTGACTTTGATCGTGGGTCTTTGCGCCTGTCCGCTGTAAGTGACGTTACCGATCACTTCCACGTTTTCAGCAGTCAACTCTGCCGCTTTTACCTTGATTTTAAGTGTGCGTGCGACGTTATCCGTAGTATAATTACTGCTGCTTACCCAAAATCCTTTGGTAAGGGTAACGGTAATATCGTAGCCCATTTCGTTGACGTCCTTGATCGTTTCGTGGCTCAAACTTGCACCCGCTTTTTCGAATAAATCATAATCATCTCCAAATAGCTTGTTGATAGCGGCTTGCAGTTGCTCATCGGTAAAGTTGTCGCCCGTGTAGGTAATGTCGCCCCAACTCTCCGGTACATAGAGCAACTCGCGAGATTCACTGTGATCGCAACCGAGTTCGGAGCATTGACGTGTGATAGTGGTGTGCTTAGTTTGCTCATCGGGTAAATTGTCGCTATCCTGCTTGCTCCAATCGAGAATGTGACTGTCGCCATGTTCCACTTTCCAAGAACCCTGCATTGTTTGATCGAGTTTTAACGTAAGAGTCTCCACGCCGCCTTTGGTATTTGTATAAGTGCGATTTGTAAGAGTAAATTCCTCGCTCGATGTCGCGTTATAATTTCTGCCTGCCTCAAGAACTCCGAAACATTCGTGAACGGCGTCCCATACGCGAGCCGTGGTCGTGTATTCAAAATAATTAGAACCGCTAATACCGTCTGAAATTGTTTCTTGAAGTACAGTTTCGGCGGGGATTTCAATCCGACCCGTTCCGTTTGTCTGAACGACTCCAAGGAATATAGCGGGAATGACTTTTGGCACAAACGGCTTACCGCCGCCAAACATTTCATCTAAGCTAAAATCTTTTACCGTAGTTTTTTCGCCTATTATAAGTGTGCCGTCTACGATAAGATTTCCGCTCTTACTGTATCCCACCGCTTTGAGATTATCAGCCGTGGGATAGCTTTTAGAGTGAAGCGCAGTTTGTACAAAGCCGTCGTACACCCACGTATTCGCATTAAGTGTAAGCGTTGCGCCCGCGCCGACTTTTACGGTCGCGCCCGGCATGATCATGAAGTCAGTCTTGGTCTCGTAATCCGCACCTTGTCCGTTCATCTCCACTTCAAAGTTATA
>CANQFK010000008.1 GCA_947598585.1 uncultured Clostridia bacterium | reverse complement strand
GGCGACCTGGAAGGGACTCGAACCCTCGACCTCTAGCGTGACAGGCTAGCGTTCTAACCAGCTGAACTACCAGGCCAAAAAAATTAGTGGTGGGCCTTCAGGGACTCGAACCCCGGACAAGCCGGTTATGAGCCGGCTGCTCTAACCAACTGAGCTAAAGGCCCTGATTACAGGATTTGGTCGGGGTGAAGAGACTCGAACTCCCGGCCCCATGGTCCCAAACCATGTGCGCTACCAAACTGCGCTACACCCCGAGAAATAACCGGTCGGCATTCAAGCCCGACTTTGATAATATACTATAATCTCAAAAATAAGTCAACAAAAAAACTATGGTTTTTCAAAAAAAATTATAAGATTTGCAAAAAGATTTTCCGAACATTATATATGTTTTTTCGACAAGGTGTGTCAAATTATTTCCATTTCGGAAGTGTAAAATGAATTTACACTGCATTGCTTAAATAAAGTTATAGAGGTTGAAAATGAAAATCGTTCACAAAACCGTAGGTACGACCCTGTATGTAGGACTTTGCGGCGAACTTGACGAGAGCACGTCGATAGAAACTCGCGCCGCCTTAGACAAATTGATAGATGACTTTAAAAATACAAAATTCGTCATCGACATGTCCGCGCTGAAATTTATGGACAGCACAGGCATTGGCGTATTGCTCGGACGATACAAAAAACTCAAAGCAAAGGGCGCTTCGTTGCTCATTGCGTCGCCCTCGCCCGCCGTCGACAAAGTATTGACGTTATCCGGCATATACGACATTATGCCGAAGATCATTTAATAGGAGAAAAATAATGGATAATTTTATGAACCTCAGCATTTCCGCAAAAAGTTGCAATGAAGGATTTGCACGCAGCGTCGTTGCCGCATTTACGGCGCCGCTCAACCCCACCGTAGACGAAATAAACGACATTAAGACCGCCGTTTCGGAAGCAGTGACCAATTGTATAGTTCACGCCTACGACCATGATGAAAGCGGAATAATAAATATCAACGCTTTTTTGGAGGGCGACACAGTACATATTGCCATCTCGGATAAAGGCGTCGGGATCAGTGATATCGCAAAAGCCAGACAACCCTTCTTTACCACCAAAGGCGATGAAGAAGATCGTTCGGGATTGGGATTTACCGTAATGGAAACATTTATGGATTCGCTCGACGTACAACCCAACGGCGACAAAGGGATCGTGGTGACCATGACAAAGGCAATAAATCATACCGAAAACTGAGGTAAACACTTTTGCTTAGCAACGAAGAAAACATCAAACTCATTACGCTTTCGCAACAGGGAGATGAAGCCGCCAAAACAACTCTTATAAAGGAACATTCGCCTCTTATAAAGAGCATTATCCGCCACTATAAAAACAAGGGCGTAGAATATGAAGACCTTTATCAACTCGGATGCGTGGGCTTTTTGAAAGCGTTGAAAAATTTCTCGACGGAATATAACGTCCGATTTTCCACTTATGCCGTTCCCATGATAGCTGGCGAAATAAAAAGGTATTTGCGCGACGACGGTTATATAAAGATATCGCGATCGACAAAAACTCTCGCGACCAAGATCTCTTATTTCGTACGCGACTACAAAGCCAAAAATTGCACCTCTCCCACCGTCGAACAGATAGCGGAAGAATTCAAACTCGAACCTCAGGAAGTGGTCTTTGCCATGGATTCGGCTAAATTCCCCATTTCGCTCTATGAAAAATCCGAGGACGAAAACAATCTCTCGCTTATCGATAAAGTTGCGTCGAAAGAAAACGTCGATGAAAATATAGACAAGATCTTGCTAAGAGATGCAATATCGTCGCTCAGCGAACGCGATAAAAAAATAATCATACTGAGATATTATCGGGACAAAACTCAAAGCGAAGTCGCAAGAGTGTTGAATGTGTCGCAAGTTCAGATCTCAAGACTTGAAAGTAAGATAATCGAAAAACTCAAAACCGAACTCGAAGCATAGGATCCCACTATGCTTTTTATCTTCCATAAGCAAAATACAAAATCATTTAAATGCCGACCTTTCAAAAGATCGACATTTAAAAACCTATTTGGATCTCGGTGAAAAAATCAAAGTTACTATATAACTCATTACGACCGCGGTCCCGATGCCCAAAGACGTGCGTATAAGTCCGCCGCCCAATGCTCCCAAAATGCCTATTTGTTTGGCATATTCTATGGCTCCTCTCGTAAGCGCGGCGCCGAAGCCTATTATGGGCACGCTTATGCCTGCTTGACAAAATTCGTTGAGCGGCTTATAAACGCCTATTCCCTCCAATACCACACCTACAAGCAAAAAGATCACAAGTATACGCGCGGGCGTAAGTTTTGTCTTAATTATCAACAGCTGAGCAATTGCGCATAGGCCGCCGCCCACTGCAAACACTATCAAATATACCAAAAGTTTATCTAATAACGGATCCATAATAATCACCTCTCTATAACGACCGCATGCGAGATACACGGTATCGTTTCGCCTTGATAACAGCTTTGCGTGCTCATCAGCGCTCCCGTCGCAAAGTACGCCACTCGCTCGTATTCGCCTTGAAGCATCTTGTCGAGCACAAAGGAATTGAACACCGTCGCGCTGCACGCCGCGCCGCTTCCGCCTTGATAACAATGCTGCGATGAATCGTACATCATATTGCCGCAATCTATATATCTTTGTCCGAGATAATAGCCTTGTTCCATCATCAGGTCGCGCAAAATATCCGAACCGAGTTTTCCGAGATCGCCCGTTATTATCAGATCATAGTCCTTGGGACCGCTGCCCGTTTCCCGAAACAACGCCACCATGGTATCCATAGCCGCAGGTGCCATTGCCGCACCCATGTTGTTCAGGTCGGTAGTCCCGAAGTCCACCACTCGACCTATCGTTCCCATGGTTATCTTAGGTCCGTTGCCTTCTGACGACAAGACGGAACATGCCGCGCCCGTCACCGTCCATTGCGCATACGGAGGTCTTTGACAACCGTATTCGAGCGGATAACGATAAGTTCTTTCGGCAGTGGCGAAATGGCTCGCCGTCGAACACAAAATATTATCGAAATGTCCTGCGCTTATGAAAGTCGAAGCAAGATTGAGAGCCTCGGTCATTGTCGAACACGCCGAATAAATGCCGAAATAAGGAACATGATATTGACGCGCCACATAGTTTGACGTGGTAACTTGATTCAACAAGTCTCCCGAGATCATCAGATCGACGTCCTTTGCACGCAGACCCGCGTTCGCCACGGCACCGTCGATAGCGGTAGTCAACATCTTTATCTCGGCATTTTCAAACGTCTTTTCGCCCATCTTATCGTCTGAAAGTACTCTGTGGAAGTACTTTCCCATAGGACCTTTGCCCTCTTTTGCTCCCACAACGGTCATTCTTCCTATGATATGCGGTGGATTTTTATAAACTATCGTTTGTGCAGGTTTCGGTCCTATTTTGTCGATAATGCGGGTGTTGGTCAAAAATACGCCCGTTTCACCCTTATGCAATGTCTTTATGCTCATATCAAGCGCCTCCCGCCAAAAGCAGATTGATCATTCCGGCAACAGCCGACCACACAACGCCGTTGACGATGACAGGTCCGACAACCGTAAACATCTTGACCGAAGTTCCCATTATAAGTCCCTCGGTTTTAAATTCCATGGACGCGCTTGCCATCGCATTGGCGAATCCCGTTATGGGCAGGAACGAACCTGCTCCACCTTTGCGCGCTATCACGTCAAAGAACCCAAAGCCCGTAAACAAAATAGCCAAAGCGATAATGGTCATGGAAGTATAGTTGACGATAAGATCTTTTCCGAGGTGCGGAAACAACGCATAGTATATATCGCCTATGCCTTGCGCCAACACGCATGTGACGCCTCCTATCCAAAACGAATTCCACAGCGAATGAAAAGTGCCTGTCTTGGGCGTAACGGAAGCTACATAATCTTCGTAGCGTTGATTGAGATCATTTTTCTCCATTTTTCCTCCTTATCAAAACTTCTCTTTCTTCCTCATTTATAACGGGGTTGATATTTCTTTCGATCTTTCTCATAAATGCCTCTTACTTAATATCTGTTTCGTGCAAAAAATTATTCATTGCTATAAGTATAAAAAAGACAATAAAAAAGATCCGACAGGCTATTTGCTTATCGGATCTGTTTGTATTTTAAAATTAAATACTCTGATTATGTCTGACAGAAACAGTGGTGGCAGCGCCACAATAGTGCGCATACGAACAAAACTACAACAATATGCAGATTATACCGCCCTTGCCCTCGTTTATTATACGGGATAATGTCCTGCGCATTTTTCTTTGAGTGTCCTCGGGCATTGCGGTGAGTTTATTGTTCAAGCCCTCGTTGACCAACATATGGAGCGATTTGCCGAATAAATTGGTTTGCCATATGCCTTTCGGATCATTCTCGAATTGCGCGAGCAACGATTTGACGAGTTCTTCGCTCTGCTGTTCGGTCCCTACGATGGGGCTTACTTCGGATTCTATATCTACACGCATAATATGGAGCGACGGCGCCGTTGCACGAAGTTTCACTCCGTATCTGCTGCCCTGTTTTACTATCTGCGGCTCCTCCAATGTCATCTCATCGAGCGACGGAGATACAACGCCGTAACCGTTCTCTTTTACGTCGTCAAGCGCGGTCTTTAACTTATCGTATTGATTTTTCGCTTGCGCAAGTTCTTTTATCTTTGTCATGAGTTCAAAGTCGTCATTGAGCTCCATGCCGCATTCGTTACTGAGCACATGATAAAACAATTGAGGATCCGCCTCGATATTATAGGTGATCTTCCCCTTTCCGAGTTGTATATCATTGATATCGAAAGATTTGAAGTGGTCGTGTCCCTCGAAAGCATTCTTCAATTTATTGAAGTCGCACATTTTTTTCATTCCCTCGCTTTCGGACTTTATGATCGAAATCATTTCGTTTATAATTTCATTGTCCATGGGAAGGGCTTGCATCCAACGGTTAATTTCAAGTTCTATATCTCTCAACGGAAATTCAAACAGCATTGTTTTGAAAAGTTTAATGATATCTTCGTCGGATAAATGCAAAACGTCCAAGGGAATAACGGACGCGGAATACTTTTCTTCGAGAGAAGCCGCGAGTTTTCTGGTTTCTTCGCTTTCGGGGACGGTGGAGTTCAATACGACCACAAACGGTTTATTCAGCCCGCTGAGTTCGGCAACGGCACGCTCTTCCGCTTTTTCGTAGCTTTTACGCGGAAGTTCGGTAGCGATAGAACCGTCGCTTGTCATAACGATCCCTATCGTGGAATGGTCGGTTATCACCTTTTTGGTCCCTATATCCGCAGCCTGTTCAAACGGGATCTCTGCGTCGTCCCAAGGAGTCTTTACCATTCTCATAACATCACCATCCATGTGTCCCGTAGCGCCGTCAATCATATAGCCGACGCAATCTACCAACCTTACTCTGACAGTAGCGTTGTCTGCAAGCGAAACGGGGACCGCTTCGGCAGGAACGAACTTGGGTTGAGTTGTCATTATAGTTTTTCCCGAAGCGCTCTGCGGCAATTCGTCTTTCATTCTGGCTTTGACATTTTCATCGGTAATATTAGGAAGGACCAATTTCTCCATAAAATTGGCAATAAAAGTGGATTTTCCCGAACGGACAGGTCCGACTACCCCAATATAAATATCTCCGCCCGTGCGTTCGCTAATATCCTTGTAGATATCGAATTCTTCCATAAATAAAAAGCATCCTCCAATATTTAATACTAATGTATATGCGAGAATGCTCGGGATATGAAATAAAAATTATTTTTAACCGTTGTTTTTGCTCTTTTTTATTTTTCCTTTCAGCTTTTTGAACAGATCGGTCTTATTCTCCGTGCCCGAAAACAGTCGCATAAGATTGGTTCGATGAGCCCAAAGCGTCATAATATAGATTGCGAATATGATTATAATACAAGGCAGATTTGCCGTAAGATCGGCGGTAGCGAGCGCATAAGCGTCAAGCGCGAGCGGAAAAGTTATTATGATGAACGACGTGACCGCTCCCATTTTGGTTATCAATATAAATATGAAGCCGACAACGAGAGAAATAAGAGCCACTATCGGATTTAGCATAAAGCAAATGCCTATTGTCGAGGCTATGCCCTTGCCGCCCTTGAATTTAAGGAATACGGGAAAGATATGACCTATTATTACGCTTATTGCGCCAATATATTTACCGAGAATGCTCCCCGTAAACGAAAATCCACCTACGATAAACCAGCCTATAAGACAAGCCAAAACACCTTTTAGCGCGTCCAGCACAAGCGTAAGCAAGCCAAAACCAAAGCCATAGTTACGGAACATATTCATTGCTCCCGGATTGCCGCTTCCGCATTCGCGAATATCGCGCTTTTTGAGTTTGCTGATAATAAGGGCGTTATTGACATTGCCCAAAAGATAGCAAATTACAATTGTAGCAATAATATAATAGACCATTATTCTTCCTTTTCGTTTTTATTGTTGTAAACGATACGAATGGGAGTGCCCGAAAAATCAAACGCTTTTCTTATGCTGTTTTCCATATATCTTCTGTAAGAGAAATGCAAAAGTTTTTCATCGTTTACGAATATCACGATCTTGGGCGGATTAACCGAAGCCTGTGTGGCATATAGAATTTTAAGCCTTCGTCCGCTCGGCGCGGGAGGTTCGTTTACAGCTACGGCCTCTCGTACAACGTCGTTAAGGATCCCCGTCGGGATACGTCTCGACGCATTATCGTAAACCTTATCGATATAGTCGAATATCTTATCCACTCTTTGTCCCGTAAGAGCCGAAACAAAGATCGGTTCGTAATAACTCATAAAGGCAAGTTTGTTGTCAAGATCTTTTTTGAACTTTTCGATAGTGTGAGTGTCCTTTTCGACGGTGTCCCATTTGTTCATAACTATAACGCTCGGTTTACATTCCTCATGCACCATGCCCGCTATGCGCACATCTTGTTCGGATATTTCGTCCGAAGCGTCGAACACTATCAAAACGACGTCCGCGCGCTTTATGGCGGCAATCGATCTCAAAACGGAATAACTCTCGACGGAATCATATTCTATTCCCCTTCTTCGTCTTAAACCCGCCGTATCTATAACGGTATATTCCCTATCTCCGCGAGAAAGCGGAGTGTCGATAGCGTCGCGCGTAGTACCTGCGATATCGCTGACTATAACTCTTTCGTATCCGAGTATCTTGTTCACTATCGAAGATTTACCAACATTAGGCTTACCTACGACAGCTATCTTTATGCCTATCGAGTCCTCTTCTTCTATCCTGTCAAAATGCTTGACGACTTCGTCGAGAAGATCGCCCAGCCCCATTGATTGCTCCGACGAAATGGGCATGGGAACTCCCAATCCGAGTTCGTAAAAATCGTAAACATTGTCCGTTTCGTTGTTATCCAGCTTATTTACAACAAGAATAACGGGTTTCTTTGATGTACGGAGATAATCGGCTATATCCCTGTCCGAGGCAAGCAAGCCCTCTTTGCCGTCCACAAACAAGAGGATAACGTCGGCAAGTTCCACCGCTGCCTCTGCCTGCTTTCTTATATGAGTATACATTATGTCGTCGGAATCATAATCTATTCCGCCCGTATCTATGAGAGTAAAGGTATATCCGCACCATTCCGCGTCGGCATAAATGCGGTCGCGCGTAACGCCCGGTACGTCCTTTACGATAGAAATCCTTTTCCCGCAAATTCGGTTAAAAAATGTTGATTTTCCCACATTGGGTCTGCCTACTACGGCTACAAGCGGTTTACTCATCTCATGCTCCAAAAAATGATTTTTCTGTCGAAAATCATCATCATATAATATTGTAACATATCATGGGGTCTTTTGTCCAACAAAAATTCATACCGAATTTCGGATATGTAAAAACCGAGCCTTTATGCCCGGTTTTTCGATGTGGCTTTTGATATGATCCTATAAGATCGTATCGTCGAAATAATCGTCGAAATCGTCCTTATTGACATCTTCGCCGCTTTCGGTGCTCATCGACGTATTCGCCACTCTTTTGTTGCTTGCCGCTCGGCGCGCGGTAACGACCGCCTCCAACAGAAGTATGCCGAACACGCAACCTACGATTATCGAATCGAACACTCCCCTTGTACCCATGGAGAACGTATAACCGCCTATTCCGTAAACATAGATAAGGTTGACGATAAGATCGCCGAGTACGACGCCTCCCATGACGGCGGCAAGAGTACTTAGCCTCGACCTGCCGATAAGATAAGCGACGGTTCCGCCCACAAATCCCACTATAAGGGACGCCGCCAAGATCATTCCCGAATTATCGGGCAAAATGAGGACGCGCGTCGCAACGGCAACAGCCGCCACCGAGATCTCGGCAAAAGCAAGTCGGGCAAGATCCCAATTCCAACCGATAAATGCGGCAAGGATTATCATGCCTATGATGGGCACTATAAAGCCACCGAGGTTCATGGTAAAGCCGCCTATCGTTATGTTGGGAATGACCGCTCCCACAATAAGAGCAAGCGCTATCAAAAATCCTATCCAGGACGCAACTCCGAGGTTTTTGAAAAATTTGTCGGACAGTCCGAAAAAGATAAGTATAGCGATCACCGCAAGCAATACTAAACCTATTGTCATAAAAAAAATTACCTCCTAAATGTCATATAACAAATAATCGGTAATTTTTTCGTTTTTTATACGTTGTTTTTTAAAATTTAATTATCGAACTTATAATACGATTCGCTCATGTTGATCTCTCGCCATTGCGATGTAAGACCGTCCGAAATAAGTTCCTCGAAATGATTCAACAAATACTTGCGTTTTGCGTCGGAAAGGTTCGTCCTTATCGACGAGATCCTTATGGTGTTTACGGGGCAAAGGAAATTGCCGTTTGCGGAAGCCTGAACGTCGTTGAATTTTGTGATAACGTCAAGATATTCGGGGCTCACTCTGCCCATCCAGGACAAATACGATTCTATATTGTAGCCCGTATTGTCGTTTACGTCACCGAAGAATAGCTTCTGGCTCTCGGCGGTCAACAGCATGTACGAAGTAGACGTGCTGTAATAGGACGACGGACCTGCGATCATAACGAGATAACCTAAATTGCTCTGCGAGGACGACGCAAGATTGCGGCTCCTTTCGGCAGTCAATCTGTATCCGAGCTTGAAATCTTTTGAATTGTAATTGGAATTGATATGTTCTTCGAAGCCTTTGAGATTGTAAACAATGCTACCCTCGCGCGCTTTGTTGGAATTTGTGGTGGTTCCCGTAAATCCCCCGAACATTGCGTGCTGGTTGTTCACATCGTTAATGATAGTATTGTCGTAAAATTTGCTTTCGGCAAGATACATAAAGTTCATGACCGAATACTTCGCGTCGTCTATGAACAATTCGATATCTATCTTTAATTCCTCCGAACCGAAAACCTGCTTGAACGCCGCCTTATCGTCGCCCGTAAGAGTCACGGTAGCTATGGGATT
The DNA here is from genome assembly GCA_947598585.1 of uncultured Clostridia bacterium. GTDB lineage: Bacteria > Bacillota > Clostridia > Christensenellales > Pumilibacteraceae > CAG-552. Next base: position 48,581 of record CANQFK010000008.1, on the reverse strand, counting down.
GGCGGGCGGATTGGGATTGGGGTTGTCCGACGTAAATAAATTGTTCGGATCCTTGGAATTAAAGTTTTTCCAATTTAAAAACGTGTCATTGTTCACCGTTTCGGACGATATCCACACGGGCAAGCCGATGGCGAGAACTATCATCAACACCGCAAGAGCGACGGCGCAAACGCAAATAATGAGGCTTTTTTTGTTCCTCTTTTGCATATCGATCGCCTCGGTCCCGTCTGTCATCGCAACGGTTTCGTTGCCCTTTGCATTGTTATCTTTATTTTCCTGTTGACGCTTTAACTGTTTCTTTTGTTGGGCAGTCAAATCGTAAGATATTTTTCTTTTCTTCATAATGCCTCGCGTTAAAATATCATTTGCATTAAGTATACATTATAAATCGGTTTTAGTCAATAAATTTTGCTTTAATTGGAAAACTTTTTCATTCAAATAGCTCATATCGCCTTTCAATCCATGAAAAATCAACTTATATGCGCATAGCTGCTGATATTTGAAATTGTATTTTTTATTGACGATCTTGTCGCCGTATTTTCCGTCGCCGAGAACGGGGTGATCGAGGAACGCGAGATGAGCCCTTATCTGATGCGTTCTGCCCGTAATCAATTCGATATCGAGCAAAGTCATGTCGCCCCTTTTTTCGAGTTCGCTTATGCCCGTAATGATCTTTTTATAATCTTTTTTCGGCGTAGAAGATATGTGACAAAGAGAATTTTGCGCGTCCTTGTATAGGTATGCGGTGTATACACCGGGCTCTATCCTGCCCTCGATAAGCGCCATATAATGCTTTTCGACGGTTCGCCTGTAAAACGCTTCATTCAAAGCGGCGTATGCGTTTTCGTTCAACGCAAAAACCACCAGCCCCGTGGTATTGCGATCCAGCCTATGAAGTGGTTCGACAAATTTGCGCTCCTTTGCGAGCATGTCCGTAAGCGTAGGCACAACTTCGGTGAGGATAGGTTTATCCACAATGCAAATGTTCTTATCCTCGTAAAAAATGCGAGGAGAATCGCCCAAAAACGAGTCGGGAATAAAGACTTCCACCTCATCGCCTCTTTTGACCGAAATATTTTCGGATACGCGCGCTCCGTTTATCTTCGCCTCCCTGTCCTTTATGAGTTGTTTTACTTTGGAAGCGCCTACGGGAGCGGACGAAGATATCAAAGTAAAAAGCATGGTATCCTCTTTTGCAACTAATTTCAGCTTCATTTACATCCTTCGCATTCGCCTGAACAACAAATGCATTTTTTCTTTTTGAACACAAGATCCGTAAGATATACGATAGATATCAGGATCAACGCTATACCTGTCAGCGCGGATATCCCGAGCAAAACTCCTCCGTTAAAGGCAAGAATTACAGCGCGAACGCCCAATGTTATCATATACGCCGTCGAAAGTTGAAGTATCAAGCCAAAGATCATCCACTTTGTCCCCGCCTCCTTTCGTACAGCGCTCAACGTCGCTATGCACGGCACATACAATAAAGTATACACCATAAAACTTATCGCCGCAAGCGGATCGGGAAAGATCTCCATTCCGCCCAAACTCATTATGGTCGAGATAACGACTTCTTTCGCAACAAGTCCGCTTATGAGTGCGGTGACCGCTTTCCAATTGCCGAATCCCAACGGTGCGAAAACGGGAGCAATAAACGAGCCAAAACGCTCCATAATGCTTTCGCCGCTGCCCATCATAACATAGCCGCTCGTAAGCGAAAAATTGCCGAGTATCCACACTATAACGTTGAAAGCAAAGACGATCGTTCCGACTTTGACAATAAAATTTTTGGCGTTACTTGCCAATATCTGTATTATCCTCGTTGCGGTCGGAAATCTGTATTTAGGCATTTCCATGACGAACGACGCTTCTCCGCTTTTCAGCGGCGTCTTTTGCATTATCGCGGCGAGCAGAATGACCATGGTTGCTCCCAAAATGTACAATCCGAATATAAGCGGAACGTTGCCCGATGTGAAAAAGGCGGCGGCTATCGCGGTATATACGGGAAGTCTGGCGCTGCAAGACATAAACGGAGTTAAGATCACTGTCTTTTTTCTCATCATTTCATCTTCGAGCCCGCGAGCGGTCATTACGGCGGTAGCCGAACAGCCCAGCCCCATGATCATGGTGAAAACCGCTCTGCCCGACAGCCCTATCTTGCGGAAGAGTCCGTCGGTCATAAATGCCACCCTCGAAATATAACCGCTGTCTTCAAGCAAAGCAAGGAAGAAAAACATTATCATTATCTGCGGCAAAAACGCAAAGACTCCTCCGACTCCCTGCAATATTCCGTTGCAAATCAAAGCCCTCGACCACTCGGGGAAGGCGGCGGTAAGCAAAATATCATTTACCGCTTCCGACAGATAATTTATGCCGTTTTCGAGGCAATCGGTCAAAAAACTGCCTATAAAACCAAACGTCACCCAGAATATGCCTGACATAATCAGCAAAAATATGGGCAAAGCAAGGTATTTATTGAGCATTATCTTATCAAGACCATCTACTATATCGCTGCTTTTACGACGCTTTTTATTCTTTACGATAACGCCGTCGGTGACGCGGTCGATATATTCATATCTGCATTTTGCGACCAACGCTTGATTATCGCCGAGCGCTTTTATCCTACTCTTTTGCTCTGACGATAAGTTTAATTTATCTATGACGAAATCGTCGTTTTCAAGCGTCTTTATGCACGCGTAACGCGGATCGAACCCGCTGTCTTTTATGTTATCGCCTATTATCTCCTCTATCTGCCTCAAAGGAAGTTTATTCAGATACGGCAATTTTACTTTTTCGTTATCGTAATTTATAAGATATTGTTTTCCCGCTCTTATAAGTTCGCTCGTGTCGAATTTGTATTTTGCGCTCGTCATAAGCACGGGAACGTGCAATCTTTCGCCGAGTTTTTTCGCGTCGAGAGCAAAGCCCCGCTTATCGAGTTCATCTATCATATTGACAACCACGATAACGGGAATATTGAGTTCGAGAAGTTGCAAAGTAAGATATAAATTGCGCGACAAATTGCTTGCTTCGCAAACGCTTATTATAAGATCGCTTTTTGACGCCAATATTTCGTCACGGGCTATCCCTTCCTCATAAGAATAAACCGAAAGGCTGTATAGTCCCGGCAAATCGATCATATCTATTTGATCCCCATCGAAGTTTATTCTTTTTTCAGCCTTGCCGACGGTCACGCCATGCCAATTGCCGACATGCTGCGACGAATGCGTCAAACGATTGAAAAGGCTTGTTTTTCCTACATTTGGATTGCCGCACAGGGCGAAAGTCAAATTCATTTAATTTCCTCAACCAAGATGCTGTCTGTCGCGTTTTTGCGAAGCGCTATCAAAATACCTCTTATATTCACCAACACGGTCCCGCCCAAAGGAGCAAGTCCCATTGCTTTGATGCGACTGTCGGGAGTAAATCCCATATCCAGCAAGCGGCGTTTGAGCGCCGTGCCCTTAACTTCGGATATTTTATATACGGTATTTATCTTAGCATCGGTCAAGGTCATTCGCTATTTTTCTTTTATAACCTTCTTTTCGAATTCATTTATAAATTGCATGAACGTCGTCAGATCTCTGAATTGCCTATACACCGACGCAAATCTTATGTAAGCCACATCATCGAGTTCCTTCAATTCGGTCATGACCATTTCGCCTATCTTCGAGGACGGGATCTCCTGTTCCATCAAATTGACGACTTGCTTTTCCACCGACGAAACAAGCGCTTCTATTTCGGCAGCAGAAACGGGACGCTTTTCGCATGCTTTGATAACGCCGGCTTCGATCTTCGCTCTGTCAAACGGCTGCCTTGTCCCGTCGTTTTTTATGACAAGCACGGGCGTCACCTCTATGACTTCGTACGTCGTAAACCTTTTTCCGCAACTTAAACACTCTCTTCTTCTGCGGATCTTTGTGAAATCATCTGTCGCACGACTGTCTATTACCTTACTTTCGGTATAACCGCAATATATGCACTTCATACTACCCCTCCTTGGCTTAGTTACTTATAGTTTAACATTTTATCGTCAAAATGTCAATTACTTGTATGGTGCGTTATCGATATATACCGTATTTTGTTTTTTCCACCGATTCTCGCAGTCGAAGAGCATACATTTATCGCATCTGCCGTCACAACCGCCCGAATCGTCCGTTTCAGGTCTTGCTCTTTCGACGGGAGGACAATTTTTATGTCTTTCGCGATCATCATGATCATTCTCTATCGGGCGATAATGTTGCCGAGGGCTGCTGCCTAAGCCAACGTCTATGTCGACGAGAATGATATCCTCTCCTATTGTCTTGATATTGGAATAAGGTATGTAGACCTCCTGTGAGTTGAAGATAAAAAATTTTTTACCGTACGGTGCCACGATCCCCTGCACCTTGCCGCTCGGAGAAAAAACAAGATCAACTATCCGTCCGAGCTTTCTGCCGTCGTTTATACTGACTATATCCTTTCGCCGCAGCTCGCAAAACGAAAGCTCTCGAATTTCCGACATATTTCACCTCTGAAAATATATATGCCGTCATTCGACAATTATTGCGAAATATTTTGTCTTATGGGGATATTTCAACGCTTTTAAGCCGAAAATAAATTCGGAGGTATTATGAACAGCAGAGTTGAAATTTGCGGTATAGACACGTCGAAGCTCCCGAGACTGAGCCATGAAGAAAGCATGGAATTGTTAAAAAAGGCTCACGCGGGCGACGAACGTGCGCGCGAAGATTTTTTAATGGCAAACCTCAGATTGGTACTCAGCATCATTCAAAGGTTTTCCGGCAAAAAAGAAAGCATTGACGATATTTTTCAAGTCGGTTGCATCGGACTTATAAAGGCGACCGAAAACTTCGATACATCGTTGAATTTGAAGTTTTCCACTTATGCCGTTCCTATGATCATAGGAGAAATACGGCGCTTTTTGCGGGACAATTCACATGTCCGCATAAGCCGATCGATAAGGGACACGGCTTACAAGGTGTTGCAAGCGCGACAACAGATCGAAAGCACCACCAACCGTGAAGCGACCATGGAGCAAATTGCCGCCATGCTCGACATTCCCTATCAAAGCGTAGTTTACGCTATGGACGCGATAAGCGATCCCGTTTCGCTATTCGACCCTATTTACCATGACGGGAGCGAAACGGTCATGATCATGGATCAGATATCCGACTCCAAAAACACCGATGAAAATTGGCTCACTTCCGTTTCGCTGCAAGAGGCGGTCGCAAAACTGAGCGAAAGGGAAAGACAGATCATAAGCCTGCGCTTTTATGAGGGCAAAACACAAATAGAAGTTTCGGAAGAGATAGGAATCTCTCAGGCGCAAGTAAGCAGATTGGAAAAAGCCGCGCTGTCCTCTGTAAAAAAATATATCAGTTGAAATTTCTTATCAAAAGTCGCATTTTATAATGCGGCTTTTTATAATGCCTTTGCAATTTCTTTTTTTAACCTGAATATTATTTTCTTTTCAAGACGAGATATGTACGACTGCGATATCCCAAGCATATCGGCGACCTCTTTTTGAGTTTTTTCCTCATCGCCGTACAATCCGAAACGCAATTTCATTATAAGTTTTTCACGCTTATTCAGTTTGCTCAATGCTTCCCACAAAAGCTGTTTTTCCACTTTTGTTTCGATATTTTTGCTCACAAGATCGGCGTCAGTCCCAAGTATGTCAGACATAAGCAGCTCGTTACCCTCCCAATCGACGTTCAACGGCTCATCGAGCGACACTTCGCTCTTTAATCTCGAAGTGCGTCTTAAACACATCAATATTTCGTTTTCTATACATCTCGACGCGTACGTTGCCAGCTTTATATTTTTAGTAGCGTCAAACGACCCCACCGCTTTTATGAGCCCTATCGTTCCGACCGAAATGAGATCGTCCGTATCCACGCCCGTGTTTTCGAATTTGCGGGCAATGTATACCACCAATCTGAGGTTGCGTTCCACCAAGACGGTTTTGGCGGAAGCGTCGCCCTTGACAAGGCTTTGCAAAGTTGCGCATTCCTCGTCTGCGCTAAGCGGCATGGGAAGAGCCTCGGACGCCGTTATGTAATACAAAAGATCGTCTTTTTTGTGCGCGTTTAACCATTCTTTGATTTTTTTGAGTATATTCATAATGCTTTCTCCTTATCGAGTACGGACAACGGCAAAATTGCCTCATATTCATTGTTGTTTTTTATATTACCTATACCAACTTGTACATCAATAAATATATGCTCGTCCTCCGCCAAATATAATTCGATTTGCCCCGGCAACAAAATAATTTTTTTGTCGCCTATTGCGGTATGCACAATGATAGAGGAAGCGTTTTTTTCGGTCAAAAATTTGGCAAATTCCATACCCATCATATCCAGGGCCGCCGAACTGCTTATGAATATAACATCTCTTTCCGCCCTTACCGTGTTGCCCGTATCCACAAGCCCGCGCAAGATCTTGCTTTTGTCCCCGACCGTCAATTTCATATCATAAATAAAATTGCGCTCCGTTCTATGCGCGTTAATGCCTTTCATCAATTTTTTTGCGCATAAAAATATCGATAACGAAGTAAGGAAAAACACGCTTAAAGGCAGATCGCTTACGGGCAATCTCAATGCGTCAAAGGCATTCCCGTGGACCAAAAACGCTATCATGAATTGGATCCCGCCGATTATTCCCGTTGAGAGCAAAAAAACTGCGGAATGAAGAAAAAATTTCGGGATCTTTATATAGAGTATTACGCACATGATCGCAAAGAGCGCCGCTTTGAAAATCAAAATAACAGCCGCGTTTTTTATGAACGGATACATGACCGCGCACACCGTCCCCACAGTCGTCGCGACCGCCGTCCTCGCCTTTCTCGCCTTTTCGCGCATGATCTTATAACTCAAATAGCAAATTAGCGACGTGAACGTAAAATTATCCAAAATCACATACTCTATGTAAACCGTCATGCGTCCACTATAATGCTTTTTTCAAGGCGAAAAAAACAATGCAATGCCGAAAAAATACAAAACAAGACGATAATCGCTTTTAGCTCCGGAAACAAAAAGCGCTTTGCCTATTTAAGCAAAAAAGCTAAATTCGGCGTCGAAATTTGTCGAATTGTATTTTGATTTTATGGCGTTTTATGTTATACTTACGCTATGGATCACGCACCTAAAAACAATAAAGGTTTTACGCTTGCGGAACTTATTATTTCTATGGCGCTTATCGGCATTTTGACCGCCGTACTTACGTCGATCATCATTTCCGTGAACAAGATCGAGGAAAGATCGCAATTGGATTCGGGCGCTCAAAGCGAAATAATTCGCATAAAAACCGCGCTCGATCAAATTTTAAAATACGACTCTTCCGAATATATTTTCTCGATCAGCGAACAAAAAATAGAGATCTCGGATAAGAATGCCGATATAATCTACAAAGTCGAATTTTCGGACAGCGCTTTGAATTACGGAGAAAAGGAAAATGAATTTTCCGTTCTGCTCAGCGCCGCGGTCAATATAAAATTCAAGATCCACGACGATATCCTCAGTTGCAAAATATCGTTTGAAAACACGGAGTACGAACATAATATCGTTTATTATTTGCGCGCCGCAGGTATAGAATTTGCGGAGAGTTCGCTTTTGTTGGAGAAGTTATGAACAAAATCGCCATTACGATAGATGAACACGAACATAAAATAAAAATATTATATACAAAGAAGAATGTCCTCGATCTCGTATCTTACGACATACCGCAAGGATCCGCCGATCTTTGCAACGCATTGCGAGCGGGATTGAGCGCTTTTACGGACAGTCATGATATTCTGCCCGCGTCCGCCGTGTTCGTTCTGCCGAATAATTATGCCGTCTGCGATTATATAGAAATACCCTCGTTCAAAGGCAAAAAATTGAACGAAACGCTCGATCTCGAAATTGCCAATCGATACAAAAACAGTCTGTCGTTTAAAATAGCGTTCGTTCCCATAAACATTCAAAAAGTCAGATATGCTTATGCCGCTTTCTTGATCCGCCGCGAACATATCGAAACGGTAAACGGCGCGTTTAAGCCGTACAAATTTTCCTCGAAACAGATCGGCTTTTCTGCCGCGACCACGGCGGCTGCTTATCTCGACCTATGCGACGGCAAAAAACAAAACGTACTGTTCGCGGATATAAAGCCAACCTCGATCGACGTTGTCATAATAAAGGACTCTATGCTCACGGGCTTCACTTCTCTTCCGTACGGCGAAAATATTTTCGGACAGACGGTCGCGCCCTCTTTTCTGCCCTCGCATAAGCGCGCCTGTTCGGATCGCAAGTTCGACGTAGCCGATCGCATAATGCGATCGCTCGACGAATTATGCCATGTCGCAAACGAAAAGTATAATATGGATATACTATCTTTGAAGATAAACGTTTCGGACAAGTATGCCGAAATGCTTTCCCTAAACGACGCGGAACGTTTTTGCGTCAAAAACGATACGATCGCCCGCCATCTCGAACTTTACGGAGCGCTGACCTCTAAATATATTACAAAGGACCTGTTATTCGATGCGCAATAAAAATGGTTTTACCTTGGTGGAAATTTTAATAACCGTTACCATAATTTCGATAATGTCCGTTGTCGTGTCGAGCCTTATAATCACGAACAGAGATCTCACCGAAAGCACCGCCGATAAATTTTTCGCAGAAAGTCTATGCGAAAATTCAGTCGTACTTTTTCGATCCTCTGCGGCAAAAAGTTCCGATCTCGATGAACTGGAAGAAAATTTTTATACGCTCGCCATGACCACTTTCTCCTTTGAATATCCCATTCAATTTCAAAGCGAAAACAACGCGATGAATGCTACTATATTTTTCAACGAGGATTTTCGTGATGTTCAAAGCGAAAGCGAAAACATAAAATACACTTGCACTTACAAATTTACAATAGATGAAAACAAAATTATTTTCGATGTTGCGGTGCGCGGAGATGACGAAATTTCTCATATATCTTATGTCGGCTCATTCAAGGAGAAAATATGAAGAAAAACAATAAAGGTTTCGCTTTGTTTTACACCGTGATGATCATGATAATAGTTTTTGCCATTTGCGCCTTGATCACCACTGATATGCTTGCGGAAGTGACGTATATAAGCACCTACTCCGAAAACTCATACAGTCAAAGAATTTGCACGCAGATCGCGGATATCTGGTTATCATCAGAAACGAATTTGGACGCGGATCTTGAAAAATACGGTTTTAAGGTCGAAATAATCGACAGCAATAATCGGACGGTCGAATATGAGGATAACATTTTCAAATTGAAATTTATGACTATCGCCGAAGAAGGTCCTGCGTTAGAGGTAAGCGACGAAAATTACAAACTTATGGTGATCATAAATAACCAAAGAAAGGTCGTCAGATGGGAAATGGAGGAAATTGATGCCTAAAAAAGAAGTCAAAAAATACAAATATGTCGCCGTCGACGTAAATAATAACGAAACGAAAGGCGTAATGCTCGCCACCGACGAAGAAAACTTGCGCAAGATCCTTATCGAGGCCGATCTGTACCTGAAATCATGTAAACTTGCCTCCGACGGCTCTCAATTCTTTTCGATGCCGTATATCAACAGAAATATGGAAATTGCCGCGTTTGCAAGAGAACTTTCCATAATGTTGACGGTGGGAATACCTATCACGGAAGCATTGACCGCACTCATGGAACAAAAGCAATCCAAAGCAATGCGAAAAGCGCTCATTGCCGTACAAAACGACGTCAAATCGGGCATACTGCTGAGCGAAGCGTTCGCAAAGCACAAAAGGATATTCCCCGAACTTTTTGTTAATATGGTTTACGTCGGCGAAATAAGCGGAATGTTGGACACAATTTTGAGCGAAGTCGCGGATTTTTTCGAACACGAGAACTATATAAAGAAAAAGGCGCAAAGCGCGCTCATATACCCTGCTATGCTTGCGATCCTTACCGCCGCATTGATCGTGGTGCTTATTACTACAATAATACCGATATTCAAAACCACACTCGAAAAACTCAACACCGAAATGCCGCCTATAACCGAATTTATTTTACGACTAAGCGACCGATTTACCGCCAACTTTACATATATTGCTCTCGGCGCTGTCGCCCTGATTCTCATAATTATGCTGCTCTTCCGCCTCGAACAGGTCAAATATGTATGGGATATGATCAAATCAAAGTTGCCTGTCGTGCGAACGGTAACGATAAATCTTGCCACATCAAAATTCACACGCGGGTTCAGCGCGCTCATCTCGGGCGGAGTCGATGTGACGAAATCGCTCGAAATAATGGGCGATCTTATAAACAATAAATACATTCAAAGAAAGTATATGCTTGCGTTAAGAGATATAAAAAACGGCCATACCATTTCATCTTCGTTCAGAAAATACAAAGTTTTTCCCGAAATGGTAAATCAAATGATGGCTGTCGGCGAAAAAAGCGGTTCTATCGGCAAACTCTTCAAGAAATCGGCGGCGTATTTCGACGGGCGCGTGGAAACATCGCTTGGCAGATTGACATCCCTATTGGAACCGATCATAATCTGCGTTATGGGCGCGATCATAGCGATAATTATGTTGTCCGTATTCAGCCCCATTCTGAATATCATCAACACTCTCGGAAGGTGAAAAATGTTTAAGGAAAGGATCATAGACGAATTTATAGCCAACGATTTTGTCCCGAAAGAGGACAAGGAAAAACTGCTCTCCTTATGCGCAAACGTTTCGCCTTGGGAAGTTATCGCCCGCGAAGGTTATTGCGGTTCGGACGACGTTCTTACCGTAATGGGCGAATATTACGGCTTGCCGGTGTTTCATATAGAAGATCTGCGACCCGATCCGACGCTATCGGAAAAATTTACGGAAAGCACCATATCGAAAAACAAATTCATTCCCGTTTCCCTCGATAACGACGTTTTGACTGTGGCTGTTTGCGATCCGACCGACTTTATGGCTCTATCCGCAATAAAAGCCGTGCATACGGGCAAACTCGATTTCGTACTCATTTCCGAGGAACTCATGGCAAAGGCAATCACCTCATTGCTGTCCGTAAAGTCCACGTCCGAAGTCCTTAACGATTTGAACGAAAAGAGTACCGAACAAACGAACCGAGAAAATAACGTTTTCGAGGCGTTGAATACTCCTGCGGTAAAATTTGTGGACTCCCTGTTGAACGAATCCATTTCCTATAATGCCAGCGACATTCACATAGAACCGTTTGAAAAAAGCGTGCGGGTGCGTTACAGGATCGACGGCGCATTGCACGAACGAGCCGAATTTCCCATAGATTACTACCCCGCCATATGCGCGCGCCTTAAAATTTTAGCCAGCATAAATATTGCCGAAAGACGCTTGCCTCAGGACGGGCACATAGATATGCTCATAAACGATATCCGATACGACTTCCGCGTTTCGACTTTTCCCACCGTTTACGGCGAAAAACTCGTAATACGCATACTCGACAAAAGCGCGTTCGGATTTACCCGCGCTCAACTCGGATTTACCGAAAAAGAAAATTTTTACGTCGATAAGATATTGTCCCACCCCTATGGGATCGTTCTGCTCACGGGACCGACCGGTTGCGGCAAGACCACTACGCTATACTCCTTTTTGAAAGAACTGAATAAGGAAGCGGTAAATATCGTTACCGTAGAAGACCCAGTGGAATACACTCTGCCCGGGATAAACCAAACGCAAGTCAATCCCAAAGCCGACCTTACATTCGCAAATGCTCTGAGAAGTATATTAAGACAAGATCCGAATATCATAATGATCGGAGAAATACGCGACGAAGAAACGGCACGGATAGCCATTCGCGCCGCCATAACGGGACATCTCGTACTGTCCACTCTTCACACCAACGACGCTCCCGGTTCGATAAACAGGCTTATCGATATGGGAATAGAGCCATACCTTGTCGCGGACGCCGTCGTAGGCGTTATATCTCAGCGACTTGTCAAAAAGCTATGCCCGAAATGCAAAGAAAAGTCGCTTGCCGACAGATCCGAAATGAATATATTGGGAAAGCGCGAACCAGTGGAGATATATCGAGCAAAAGGCTGCTCCTATTGCAACAACACAGGCTACAAAGGGCGAACGGCTGTTCATGAGATCATGTATCTCAACGATAAGATGAGATTCGCGATAAACGATCGCTCGTATCTTGAAGAACTCAAAGAACTTGCCATAAAAAACGGCATGGTACCGCTTTGGAAAGCCTGCCGCGAACTCGTACTTAACGGCACTACAAGCATAAACGAACTCATTTCGCTTATGAGCGAATAGCGCTTAAATCACAAAAAAACAGGACGACCATATTCAGTCGTCCTTATTTTTCATTATTAAGAAATATCGTCAATTTCTCTTGTCGCTAAGCCTTTTCAAAAATTCTGGCATATCGTCCTCGGCGGAAACTCTGGTCGAATTGAACGTGTTCTTTCCGTAATTGGGAGTTTGCATACCTTGATTCTGATTGACGCTCTGAGGTTGCTGGTTGTAGCCCCAAGAGTTATTATTGTTTTGTTGGCGATTTGCGAAATTCTGTTGATTATAGCCGTTTTGATTTCCGAAATTCGATTGATTGTTCATATTGTTTTGCTGGAAACGTTGGCTGTTGTTCAACGGATTTTCGGGATAAAGGCTGTTGCTCATCGGCTGTTGCGAAGGCTTATTGAAGATGCCTATACGGTTGCCTACGTTATCGTTGCGACCACCCTGTTTTACCACAGTGCGCTCGTTTGCAGGTGTATCGAAGCCCGTCGCAATTATAGTAACGAGGATCTCGTCTTCGAGGTTCTCTCTGACGTCTGCGCCGAAAATAATGTTGGCATTTTTGTTTACGACCTGTCTTACAAGTTCCGCAGCTTCGCTTACTTCGGACAAAGTCATATCCATACTGCCCATTATATTAAGGATAACGCTCGTTGCGCCCTCTATGGATGTTTCGAGGAGCGGACTGAACACCGCCTGCTTTACGGCTTCGGTAGTTCTGCCCTCGCCCTTGCCTCGTCCTATACCCATATGAGCGACGCCCTTATCGCGCATTACCGTGCAAACATCGGCGAAATCAAGGTTTATAAGAGCGGGCGAAACGATAAGGTCGCTTATGCCCTGAATACCTTGTCTTAATACTTCATCGGCATACTTAAAGGAATCGACCATGGGCAAGTTGGCAGCCACGCGCATGAGTTTTTCGTTGGGAATGACCACGAGCGTGTCTACGACTTTGCGCAAGTTGGCAATACCTATCTCGGCATGCTCCATTCTTACCTTTCCTTCAAATGCAAACGGCTTTGTAACTACGGCTACCGTAAGTTTGCCGAGTTCCTTGGCGATGCTCGCAACGACGGGAGCAGCACCCGTACCTGTGCCGCCGCCCATACCTGCCGTAATAAACACAAGGTCCGCGTCCTTGATAGCCTCGGTTATGGCGAGCTTGCTTTCTTCGGCTGCGCGTTGACCTTTTTCGGGATCGGCGCCCGCGCCCTGACCGTGAGTGAGTTTGTCGCCTATCTGGATCCTATAAGGCGCTTTGGACAATTTAAGCGCTTGAAGATCGGTGTTGATAGCTATAAATTCCGCACTTTTGAGATTTACGGCTATCATTCTGTTTACGGCGTTATTTCCGCCGCCGCCTACACCGACTACTTTTATGACTGCGGGCAATTTCGAAAAATCACTTTTTTCGTTCTTATTGTTATTTGCGTTTGGTTCCATTTTAATTATCTCCATTTAGTTATTTTAAATTTTATTTGCCTTTTAGGCATTATTTGCGATTTTTATTTGTTAAGCAACCAATCAAGAAAACTTCTCTTCTTCTGTTTCTGTTCGACCTGCATTTTAAGCACAAGATCGAGCAATCCCAAACTGCTTGACCAACCGGGAACTTCCATCTGCGGGATACGCGGCGCTACTATCTCCACGCGTCTGCGGCACAATTCCGACAGAATATCCTTTGCTCCTCTCATGTACGAAATCCCGCCGCCCGTAAGGCTGTAAGGAATATTGTCCGGGATTATGTATTCGTTAAGTTCCATACATTTGAGCACCGTTCTTGCGATAGTACTTATGCGCGCTCTGACAATTTCATTGACAAGGCTTGCATTGTAATACTTTCCGCCTACTTCATAAACATCGTCTTGCCCAACGCTTATGGTGAGAGCGACTTTGCGTTTGAGCGCCTCTGCCTCGGCAAACGAGATCTGGAAGTATGTCGCAAGATCCCCGGAAATATTTCCTCCGCCGAGACTGAACGAATGTAACGACAAAATTCCATCTCCGCGTCCGACAGCCACGGTAGTTGTGATAAATCCGACATCGACGAGAACGACGAGTTGGTCGCGTTTATTGTCGTCGAACAAAAACAACGTTTCCGCAAGAATGCTCGAAACATATTCGACCTTTTCCACTCCGAGCGAATTCATGATCGACCCTACCATATTGACGAACTTGTTTTCCGCCAAAAGATAGGATATTTGTCCGCCGAGTTTACCGGAAGTCATTCCGACCGGATCGATACATCTCTTTTCGTCGTCGAGAACGTAATAAATAGGTTGAATGTTTATAAGCGTCACATTGGGATCTCTGTAAAAAGTATTCCCTTGATTATGCAATTCTTCGACATCGCCGACATTTATCTTATGTTTATTGTTTGCAAAGCCGATCTCCACATTCTTGCAAGTGCAGATAGTGAAGTCGCCCGGTACGCCGACATAAAGTTTGGTCACCTTTGTCTTTGCGGCGGTTTCGGCAATATTTATTGCATGAAGCACGGCTTGTCCGAGTTGATCGGGGCGATAGAACTCTCCGTCGGCAAAGCCGGCATATTCGGTTTCGCCTTTTCCGCTAATGGTGAAAGTATCGTTAAGACCCTTTTGCCCTATCAAAACCGTTATTTTACTCGACCCGAAGTCAAGTACCGCTACATCTTGTTGAGTCATAGTTAGTTACTTCTCCTCGTAAATATAATCCTTTTTTTGAGAATACGTTACAGTATCCGAGTTACCCACTTCTATCGTGCCGTTTCGGCGATAAGCCGAATCGTGCATATACAACGAAAGCGCTTTGTGAAGTTTGCTGCCCGTATCGGTATAATCGTCTTTTTCATGACGGATCTTGATCACGACGCCGCTGCGCATGGGAACATATATCGCCCTATCGTTGTAAGTGAAATCTATCGCGTTTATCATGACGGTAGCGTCCGTATTGGAAAAATCGAGATGTTCGAGCACATAAACCATTTCGCTCAACGCCTTGAACTGCGCCGTATCGGAAATATTTTGTCCTACCTCGGGCGAATTTTCCATATCGAACAAAACTTGTATGATGCCCTCGCCTCCGCTGATATCCGTCTTATCGATTATTCGACCGTCATTCGCGAACGTGTAATAGCTATTGTCGTAATATATCTCGAAATAAGCGTAAAGTTTTATGAAATTTATGGTCACGACATCGGGGAACGAGCGTTCGATATTCACTACTCTTATCCCTCCGACGCGCTCCTCGATAGATCTCACCAGCTTGTCCTCGTCAAGGGCGAAAATGCTCTTCCCGACAAGACGCTCTTTTTCTTCTTCGATAAGCGACAAAAGTTCCTTATCGTCGGCGTTATAGCAATATGCATTAACAGTCTTTATACTGAAAACCGCGCTGCAAATTGTAACAAGCAACGTCAGCGAAAGAAGTATTCCGAATATTATCAGCAACTTTCTGTTACGCATATACTAATTATATCAAAGTGCGAAAAAAAAAGCAAGCAATAATCGTTTGTTTGCGATATTTTTAAGCAATTATGTTGAAAAAAATCTATTGATCGCCCTTTTATTCGCTCTTTGTCCTTGTTATATTCGCTCCGAGAAGATCGAGTTCTTTTTCGATACACTCGTATCCGCGGTCTATATGCTCCGCTCCGTTTATCATGGTTATACCGTCCGCAGCAAGCGCCGCGATCGTGAGCGCAGCACCGCCCCTGAGATCCTGAGCATAAACGTCGGCGCCGTGCAACTTCCTGCCCGTTATTATTGCGGTATTGCTCCCGTCGAGAACTATGTCGGCTCCCATGCGTTCGAGTTGATATGCGAATCGGAACCTGTTTTCAAACAAAGTTTCGGTGATAACGCTCCTGCCGCAAGCCGTCGAAAGCGCCGCAACGAGAATAGGTTGCATATCCGTCGGAAAGCCGGGATAAGGAAGCGTTACGGTTTGTTTTATCGCGTTGAGCCTGCCGTTGCAGTACGCCCTTATGCCGCCGTTGTCCTCTTCGATATGTACGCCCGCGGAACGGAATTTATAGAGCGTCGCGTCCATATGATCGCCTATCGCGCCTTCCACGAAAATGTCGCCGCCGCTCACCGCTGCCGCCGCTATGTATGTACCCGCCGCTATACGATCCGCTATCGGCTTATAGCGCGCTCCGTGCAAACACTTTTTGCCGTCCACCGCGATAAGCCCCGTGCCCGCTCCGTAAACGCGCGCTCCTATGGTATTGAGAAAATTCGCAAGATCGACGATCTCCGGCTCGCGCGCGCTTCCGTATATGACGGTGCGACCTTGCAACGCGCCCGCCATCATCAAATTTTCGGTCGCTCCCACGCTCGGATATTTCAGCCTTACCACTCCGCCTTTCGGCGCGCCTTTGCACCACAGCTGACAACCCGATCCGAATGCGTCTTCGTTTACCTCGACGCCCAATTGCCTCAATCCGCTCAAATGCAGATCTATCGGACGCTTGCCTATTTCGCAACCGCCCGGCATCGACAATTGCGCCTCTCCGCACCTGGCAAGCAACGGACCGAGAATAAAAATAGACGAGCGGATCTTTTTCATAAGACTTTTGTCTATTCCGCTCGGGTCTATATTTTTGCAACAAACCGTTATTTCGTCGCCGTTTTGTTGCGCAAAGCCGCCCAAACTCCTGATTATGTCTAACATATTCCGTATATCGCTGAGCATTGGGCAGTTTGAAATGAGTACTTCATCCTGTGTAAGCACGCAAGCCGCTATTATAGGCAAAATAGAATTTTTTGCTCCCTTCAACTTTATTTTGCCGTTCAGTTTATTTGCCTTTGTTACGACGAGCGCGTCCATAATACCCTCCTTACATACTTTAATATATGCCCCGAAGAGTATATTTGTTCGCCCCTCCGATAAGCGGTATCAAAGGGGCGATCGAATTTTTATAGATCGAATTTTATACGCAAGAAAAGATCATTCCGTCATCATATCGGCAAGTTTGATAAGTTCGTCTTTGAGTTCGGTCAACGAAAAATCGCCCTCTGCTTTTTCTTCGAGTTTGTTTTTTAGGGCGGCTACGTCGTTTACAACTCCTCGAAGTCCCTCCGCCGAAAATCCTTCGAGTTTTTTCTTTATGGAAACGATCTCGTCGAGAATGAGATTGCCGTAACTTTCGACGCTCTGTTTGCCGTCCTCCTCTATTTTGACGGTGGAAACGGCGTCAAGCTGTTTTTTCAGCCCTTCTATCTCGTCGTTTTGCTTTGCGACCAGGTTTTTGAGTCCCCCGATCTCGCCATGTAATTTATCTATGGCGATCAGTATATTGTCAAAATCTTTTTTCACGATATGTTACCTCGCAATTAGTCTACAATAAAAGATTTTTTTTGTCAATCGAAGTTACGGAAAAATAAAAAATTCAATAATAAAATCAAAAAGATAATGTAAGAAAAATACAAAAACGGCGTTTTTTGATTGCCTTTTGATCAAAGTAATGTTATAATATGTTTACAATAAAATTTTAAAGGAGTTTTGTTATGAATAGAGTTTACAATTTTTCCGCAGGTCCCTCTATGCTTCCCTTGGAAGTGCTTAAAAGGGTTCAAAGCAAATTGCTCGATTACGAAGGTTCGGGCATGAGCGTTATGGAAATGAGCCATCGCTCCAAATACTATGACGCGATCAACAACGAAGCCGAAGCCCTTTTGAGAGAGCTTATGCATGTACCCGACAATTATGACATCATATTTGTTCAGGGCGGCGCGTCGATGCAGTTCGAGGCTATACCCCTCAACATCTGCGTCAACAAAAAAGCCGATTACATTTTGACCGGCAATTTCTCTTCCAAAGCATATAAAGAAGCAAAGAAGTTTACCGACGCGAAAGCGGCAGCAAGCAGCGAGGACAAGAATTTCACTTATATCCCCAAGACTACTCCCGACTCTTTCCGCAAAGATGCAGACTATGTTCATATTTGCTATAACAATACCATTTTCGGTACTCGTTACACCGAGATCCCCGAAGTTCCGGCAGGCGTTCCCCTTGTAGGCGATATTTCATCCATAATCCTCAGCGAGGAGATCGACGTAAGCAAGTTCGGCGTTTTGTACGGCGGCGCTCAGAAGAACGTTGCTCCCGCAGGCGTGACCGTTGTCATCGTTCGCAAAGATCTTCAAGACAAATGCCAGGATATCTGCCCCACCATGCTTAAATGGAGTACGCAGATCGCTCAAAAGAGCCTTTACAACACTCCTCCGTGCTGGTCTACCTATGTGGCTATGGAAGTATTCCGTTATCTCAAAGAGATCGGAGGCGTTCCCGCTATGCAGAAGATCAACGAAGAAAAGGCAAAGATCCTTTACGATTACCTCGACAACAGCAAATTCTTTGTAAACAAGGTAAACAAAAAAGATCGTTCGCTCATGAACGTTCCGTTCTTCTCTCCCTCGCCCGAACTCGACAAAGAGTTCATCGACGCGGCTGCAAAGGAAGGTCTTGTAACGCTCAAAGGTCACAAACTTGTAGGCGGTATGAGAGCAAGTATTTACAACGCAATGCCTATCGAGGGCGTAAAGAAACTTGTTGACTTCATGGCTAAATTCGAAAAAGAACACAAATAAAATTTTAAGGAGCTGATATTTGAATCATGGCTAAAATCTTAAAACTTAACAAAATAAGCAAAGTTGCCGACAAGGAATTCCCGTCTTCGTATATCATCGGCGAAGACTGTGCGGATCCCGACGGAATTATCCTCCGTTCGTTCAAGATGCACGACTATGCCGTTCCCTCCTCTCTTTTATGCGTAGCAAGAGCGGGCGCCGGCGTAAACAACATTCCTTGCGACAAATATGCCGATATGGGTATCGTGGTTTTCAACACTCCCGGTGCTAACTCCAATGCGGTCAAGGAACTTGCCACATGTATGTTGTTCATGTGCGGAAGAAGACTTGCCCCCGCTATGAGTTGGGCTCAAAGCCTTAAAGGAACTCCCGACGTCGCTAAGCAAGTCGAGGACGGCAAAAAGGCGTTTATCGGCGGTGAAGTCGCAGGCAAGACGCTCGGTATCGCAGGTCTTGGCGCGATCGGAAGCAAACTCGCAAAAGTTGCTTTGGCGCTCGATATGAAAGTTTTGGGTTACGATCCGGGAATGACTCCCGAACGTTTGAAGGCGATCGGCGACGTAACTATGGTTTCGCTCGAAGAACTCTTTAAGCAATCCGATTTCATTTCGCTTCACGTTCCCTATCTCGACAGCACCAAGAATATGGTCAACGAGAAATCCATCGCTCTTATGAAAGACGGCGTCAATATCCTTAACTGCGCTCGCGGCGAGCTTGTTGACAATACGGCTATCGTAGCTGCTGTTAAGAGCGGCAAAGTCAATCGCTATGTGACCGACTTCCCGTGCGAAGAGGTCCTCGGCGTAGACGGCATCATCGCTACTCCGCACCTCGGCGCAAGCACTCCCGAAGCAGAGGACAACTGTGCATATATGGCGGCTAAGCAAATGGTCGATTTCATCGAAAACGGCAATATCGTCAATTCGGTCAACTTCCCCGCTCTCAAAAAGGAGCGCACCGCTCCCCGTCGTCTTTGCGTATGCACAAAGGACGTTGCGGACATCAAGTCGCTTCTTGCAAAAGAAGGCGTAAACGTTTCCGATATGGCTGAGGCGCACAGAGGCGCTTACGGTTATGCCGTTGTCGATCTCAACTGCAATTGCACGGCAGATAAATTCAATGGCGTTGCAGGGATCTTGAAAGCAAGATTCATAGGCTAAAACAAAAAAGTCTATAATAAAAAACAGTCCGTCGTTAGTGATAACGGCGGATTTTTTTTATTGTCTTGTTTATTTATTTTACTCGAAATCGACCAAAATATCTTATTTAGCGTCTATTATCGTGTTTCCGTCGAGATAGAACCTCATGTTATGCCAGGTATAATAAGCAGTCATTTCGAATATTTTCAAAAACAATATCGATGTGGGGATAGTTACTATCAAGCCTACCCCAAACGTCAATAATCCCATAAGTCCGTTTGCGACATATATAATAAGCCAACAAATAAAATATCTCGGAAATGCCGTTTTAAAGTGTCCGAATCCGTCCTTTACCGACATGCCGAAAGCGGGAAATATCTTTCTTTTACCTATAACTATGTTTTGTATCCAGGTAACGATAAAGCATCTTTTTAACGATATCAAGACAAAGAATATGAGTAGCAACACGAACGGTATCATAAGATTCAACGAAGAAAGACGCAAAAGTTTGTAGCTGCCCCACATTGCAAAGAATATGATCGCATCGGTAATTGCCGTAAAAAGCAGCTTTACAAGTACATACAGTGCGGACCTGCCCGAAAGCGATATCACGTTTCCCATCAATGAAAGTTTGGCGTTGGACGACATTCTCCCCTCCAATACTTTGCAAAGCGGCAATTCGTACATATTCGCAAAGAGATTGAACGTTATAAAGAACAGCACGGGAACTATGACCGTTCTGAATATAAGTCCCTCTTCGCCCACAAATATATGTTTTACGGTATCGAGAATGTCTTTGACCTTTTCGTAAATGGTCATAAGATCGCTTCTTGTCAGTATAGAGGTCAAAAAGTCAGTTACCGTTTGCACAAGCCCCAGATCCATTGCGGATTGTATGACAGGCTGGATATAGATCGCTCCGAGCGAACACAAAAGCACGGCGAAAATAACCAGATACAGCAGTATCTCTCCTATCATTTCGAATCTGTTGAATAACATTTTCAATGAAATCTTTATAGACATATCTCAGCGCCTTCCTCCGTAAACTTTTATATCACGACGTTCGAAATTGGAAAGTTTATAAAAAGCGACATTATCGTAAACAAACAAAAACATTATAGTCAAAGTGTGGATAACGACCGATATTACAAAGTCGATCCAATATTTAGCCGCCGCGCTCATGCCCGCGTACTTTGTAAGCAGCGCCGTACACAAAGTCAATATCGCGTCCGAAAGGATCAATATTATCAAGGGGACCATAAATCCCGTCAAAAGGCTCTTGAAGTTTTTGGACGTAAGTCGCAAGGACTCAACGAAAGATTCCCTCCACCCGTATCCGTAATATACCATTATCAACGGCAAAAACAACAGGTGGATCGTACAGAATATTACCAAATAAAATATCGCAAGCGAAGCTATCGTGCTGAAAAAGCAATCGACAAAAGACGGCGGCGTGACTCCGCAAACGTAATGGATAAGCGAAATTATACCCGATTGCGCAACGCACGCGATAAGATACAGCGCGTACCAGATCGCCAACGTAAAGAATATGGGAAAAAGATACGACAAAAATTGATGCTTGCTTACCTTTAATGACAACTCGCCCGTTTTAAGGTGCTTTTCGGTCACGCATATTCCCCATATGCACGCTATGCCGAAGCATAAAAAGAAAATCAAATAACCCAAAAGACCGTCAATAAACGAAGCGTTATTTATCGGAGTAAGCATCTTTATGAATATGTCGGAAAAGTCATAGTCCGTTTGTCCGACGAATAACGACGGCAAAAAAGTAATGCTTGAAAAAGGCTTGACAAAAAACGAGATCCCTATCGACGGTATCAATGCGATGAACGCAAGCAGCCAAAAGGATTTCTTCAAATATTTACATGTTTCTTTAAGCATTGTAAACATATAGTTATTGTATCACATAAACAGCGTCTTTGGCAAGGAAATTAACATTATTTGCTTTTATTCGCCACTCTTTTTATTTTCTTCTTGCCGCCTTCCTTTTCTTTTCGTTTATGCGATATAGTCGATCTTCTTAAAACGAGCACGCTCTTGTGACTGCGCATGGAAATACTTTCGAGTATTCCCATGCTCCCGCAAAACACCGTGAGCGAAGTGGAACCCGCGCTTATAAAAGGTAGCGGCAAACCCGTCGGCGGTATAGATCCCGTTACGACGGCAATGTTTATAAGGACCTGAATGGCTATTATGGCAGCGATCCCGCTTGCCAGAAAACAACCGAATCTGTCGGGCGCCTTTTGGGCTATCAGAACGGCGCGGAAAATGAGCAACATAAAAGCGGCGATCACGATCATACAGCCCACAAGCCCGAGTTCCTCGCCTATTATACTGAAAATAAAGTCGCTTTCGCCGAACGGCAAAAACAGATATTTCTGTCGTGAATTGAACAATCCGAGCCCGAAAAATCCGCCGCTACCAAGCGAATAAAAAGATTGAATGAGTTGATAGCCCTCACCTAGCGGAGAACTCCAAGGATCCAGAAACGCCATCAATCTATTGAGTCTGTACGGCTCTATAAGTATCAAAACGGGCACAAGCGCTATAACGGGCACTGCCATTATAATAAAGTGCTTTATCCTCGCGCCGCCTACAAAAAGCATTACGAACATGAGCATTATCATGCACAACGTGATCGACATGTTCGGTTCGAGAATTATCAACAGACATATCACCCCGCCCACAAGCAAAACGGGCAATATCCCCGCGAACGTGGTCATCTTGTCCTTGTGCGAGGACATATAAGACGCCGCGTAAATTATAAATCCGAATTTTGCGATCTCGCTTGCCTGCATGGAGAAAAACGGCAAATTTATCCATCGTTTAGCCCCATAACTTTCTATTCCTATTCCCGGAATAAAGACGAGTACCAGCAGAACGATAGATATCGCCAAAATCACATATCTGAATTTAACGAGCAAATGATAATCTATCACACTCATAACGACGATCGCCGCTATTCCGAGTATCGCTCCGAATATCTGCTTGTACATAAAAAAATACTTGTTGCCGTAATTGACTTCGGCGCTGTAAGACGACGCGGAATACACCATCAATATGCCGAACGCGACAAGACACAACGTTACGGCAAACAATATCCAATCGAATTTACCCTCTTTTTTAAGCACGGACAAGCCTCTCGAAATGTTCGCCCCGTTTGTCGTATCCGTCATAACAGTCAAAACTTGCCGCCGCGGGCGACAAAAGCACGTTTTGCACATTGAGCGTCTTTGAAATTTCAACGGCGTCTTTCAGATCGGACGCAAGCAAAAAGCCTTTGTAATGTTGTCTTTCGGCCGCCTCGGACAGTTTTTTTTGCACCTCGCCCATTCCTATTACATATTTTATGTTTTTCGGCAACTCCAAAAACAGTTCGTCAAATTCGTATCCTTTATCGCTTCCACCCGCGATCAATACGGTCGGACCAGTCATACATTTTGCGGCGGCGATCGCGGCTCCTATATTTGTCCCTTTTGAATCGTTGTAATAATTTTTACCGTTGACCTTGCCCACAAAACTCAATCTGTGTTGAGCGGGCTCAAAAGATATAAGCGCCTCATGTACCGCGCTCAGCGTCGCGCCTTGCAAGACAGCCGCCGCCGAGGCGAACAGAGCGTCGGCAACATTATGCGGTTCTCTGAGTTTAAGTTCTTCTATATGAGCTATTTTCTTGCCGAATACGGACAATACGCCGTTTTCGCACTTCAAATCGCTGCCGAGAGTGACGATCTGACTCTTTACGCCGATATTTTTCAACAGCGGTCTTACCTCTCTCGAAGTCAAAACGTAATCTTTTGCGCTTTGATTGCGACAAATATTCAACTTTGCGCTTATGTAATTTTCCATACTCCCGTGCCTGTCCAGATGATCGGGAGTAATATTTGTTATAACGGCTATTTCGGGAGCGAAATCTTTGACCGAAAGAAGTTGAAAACTGCTGACTTCCACTACCGATCTTTCATGAGGAGCAAGCGCGCTTTTGGAATATGAAGTACCTATATTGCCGCAAACGATAGTTTGGAACCCGCTCAAAGTCAAGATCTTTCCCGTGAGCATGGTAGTGGTAGTCTTGCCGTTCGTCCCCGTGATTGCCACGATCGGAGCGTCGTCCAACTCATATCCCAACTCTATTTCCCCTATTATGGGAATAGCGTTTTGATTTGCGTACGAAAAAATTTCTTCTTCTTTTACCCCCGGACTTATTACAATCAAGTCTGTCCGCTCGGGATATGTTCCGTCGAAAAAATTTATGATCGCGCCGTTTTGTTTCAACGCATATGCGGCGCCTTTACCGCTTATACCGCTTCCCACGATCAGCGCTCTTTTGCCGAAAAAGTTATTGTTCATACAATAACATTATGCCGTTGCCTTTCTAAATATAACTTAATATTGTCGCGAGCAAAACGAGAGATGACACGAAAAATGTTATGCCCGAGTAAATATGCACTATCCTGTTTTCGTGCAATCCCTTTCGTTCGAGATGATGATGATAAGGCGCCATAAGGAATATACGCTTTTTCGTTCGCTTATAGTGAACGACCTGCAAGATGACCGAAACGGCACTGACCACAAACATTATTCCCGTCAAAGCGGACGCAAGGGCTTGTCCACTGTAAACCGTGACAGCGGCAAAAGCGCCCCCGAGGGCAAGAGAACCCGTATCTCCCATAAATATCTTGGCGGGATAGCAATTGAAAATCAGGAATGCGATCATTGCGCCTGCTATCGCCGCGCAAAATATCGTAGCAGAGGAAATTTGTCCGCTTATATAATAATCGCTTATCCCTATTATCGCGCCCAAAAACGCCATGCTTATCAAAGTTACAGAGGACGCCAGCCCGTCCAGCCCGTCGGTGAGATTGACCGAATTGGTAAACGCCAAAAACAAGAAGATATTCAGCGGTATTGCAAAATACCCTATATCCGCTTTCATAAATACGAGCGATATCTCGCTTGAATTGTAAAACGCGCTTACCGAGATTATCACGGCAATGAGCAACTGAAAGATTATTTTTTGATACGGCTTTAATCCCTCGTTGCGTCTGAACCATATTTTTATAAAGTCGTCCAAAAAGCCCACTATGCCGTATCCGAGCGTCACCACTACGCAAATAATGCCTATTCTGTCCAATCCCGACAAAAGGCAAGCTACGGCAATACCGATCAAAAAGCCCACTCCGCCCATTGTGGGAGTTCCGCTTTTGCCCATATGGTTGTCCACATAACTGAGTATGGTCTGTCTTAGTTTGAGTTTTTTTGCAAAATAAATTATCAACGGCATCACGCACAAAGTGATCGCGAATGCCGTCAACGCGGCGATAATTATCTTCAAATCCCCTCCTCCGCCACAAGTTGCATCACAAATTCCTCATCGCTGTAAGGGATCTTCACTCCGCCTATATCCTGGTATTTTTCGGCGCCCTTGCCTGCTATCAGAACTATATCGTCCTTGCCTGCATGTTGAACGGCAAATCTTATTGCGTCCTTACGTTCCTCTATAAGGGAATGAGGACAATCGCCCACTCCTTTTTCCGCTTCTTTGATGATTTCCATAGGGGGTTCCAGCCTCGGATTGTCGGAAGTGATGACAACATAGTCGCTTCCGAGTGCAGCCGCCTTTCCCATTTTGGCGCGCTTTGTCCTGTCGCGATTGCCGCCGCAACCGAAAACGGTGATTATTTTTCCGTGCGAAAACTCCCTTATAGCGTCAAGCACATTTTTCAATCCGTCGTCGGTATGCGCGAAATCTATTATTATACTGCACGAAGTCGTATTGATTATATTGAATCTGCCGTCCACCTTACGCACACGCCTTATCCCCTCTTCTATGATGCCTACGGGAACGCCGAGCGCATAGCAAACAGCCGCCGCGCACATGGTGTTGTACATATTGAATCTTCCCGGCAAACTGAACTTGACGTTTATTATTTCGTCCATAAGATTAAGGACATATGAAAGTCCATGTTCGCTCATGCTCAGATTTATACCGAAAATATCCGACGGATTGTCATAGCCGTAACTGAGCGAATTTTTTATCTCGCCGAGCACTCTCAGCCCATAACCGTCGTCGGCATTGACTACTACATGCTTGTTGTCACCCTTTAAAAAGTTCATTTTCGCTTGAAAATAGCGTTCCATATTCTCAAAGTAATCGAGATGATCCTGCGTAAGATTGGTAAAAGCCGCCACTTCAAACGTAAGCCCCGCCACCTTTTTGAGTTCGGCGGCATGGGCGGAAACTTCCATTACGATATATTCCGCTCCATCGTCTTTCAATTCGCGCAAGGATTCGAAAAGTTCTATGGGATCGGGCGTGGTGAGCGATGAAGAAAACCGCCTGTCTTTGTAAAATATTCCGTTTGTTCCTATGACCGCGACGCTCTTATCATAACATTCGAGTATGCTCTTGACTATAAACGACGTCGTGGTCTTGCCGTTCGTGCCCGTTATCCCTATAAGTTTGAGTTCGCTCTCGGGGTGAGAATAAAATGCCGCAGCCGCTTCGGTCATTGCAAGCCTGCTGTCCTCCACAATGACTTGCGGTATATCGAGATCGAGCCGTCTTTGACAAACAACGGCTACCGCTCCGTTTTCGATCGCCTCCAAGGCATAATCGTGTCCGTCCAATGCGCCGACAAGACAGAAATACAATCCTCTGTCCGTCCTCTTTCTGCTGTCGGACGTGAGTTCGTTTATTTCGATCTCATAGTCACAGCCAAGAATACAGTTTAATTTCATATGCACCTCTCGATTAACATCTATTATTTTATCTTATAGCATATCGGGACGCAAGAGGGCGGTAAAATAAGTCGTTTTTCGACCGAGCGAATTTCGCCGATTTATGTTAACTCAATCTGAGCAAAACGGCGTCGCCGCTCGGCAACATTGTGCCTGCGACAGGGACAGTGCTTATAACTTCGGTACCCTCTCCCGCAAGTTCGTAATAAAGTCCTTTTTCATTGAGTATTGCGATGGCTTGGGCAAGCGGAACGTCGGTCAGTTCGGGCATTTCTATTGTGGCTTCTTCCTTTTTTGCGCTTATCCCGAGATAGTTTGCGATCTTGCCGAACACGGCGCCCGCATAAGGCGTGGCGGTCATACTGCCGTAATACACATATCCGCCCGGCTCGTCGACTATCATCAGCACGACGTATTTGGGATCGTTGATCGGCGCCGCGCCTATAAACGAGGAAACGTATTTGCCCTGCGCTATACCTCCGCTCGCGTACTTCTGCGCCGTTCCCGTCTTTCCGCCCACGGGAAAGCCCTCGATCTGAGCTTTTTTGCCGCTTCCGTCCGAAACGACCAAGCCGAGATAGTTGCGCATTTTCGCGCTCGTTTCTTCGGATATGACGCGTCTTACTTCCGTCTTTTGATGAGTATAGATATTTTTGCCGTCCGAACTGTCTATACTTTCCACAAAATACGGCTCGTATAAGACTCCTCCGTTCACGACCGCGCTGAATGCAGTCACCATTTGAAGAGGCGTTACGGCGATCGCCTGACCGAAGCCTATGCGCGCAAGATCGACCGTTTTTACGCTCTTTTCGTTCATCAATATCCCGCGACTTTCGCCGTAAAAATCCACATTTGTCTTTTGACCGAAGCCGAAATTTTCAAGTCCGTCGTACAATCTTTCGGTGCCCAACGAAAGCGCAAGATCCATAAACACGCAGTTGCAACTGTTCTTAAAGCCGTCGCCGAGGTCCTGGCTCCCGTGTCCTATATACTTCCAACATTTTATGCGTTGACCGTCCACTATGTGATAGCCGGGACAATAATAAGTTCTGTCCTCGCCTATGCCGTGTTCGAGCGCGGTCGCCGCCGTAAACGTCTTGAACGTCGAGCCCGGTTCGTAAACGTCCACGATCAAGGTGTTCTTAGATAAGGCGTTGAGCATATTTATATCGTCGCGCGGGATATTGTTGAGGTCGAACGACGGCGTTATCGCAGCCGCGACTATTCCGCCCGTGGTGCAATCCATGACTATCATGCTTGCCGACTTGCTCTGCCATTCCGCCATAGCGTCCATGACGGCGGATTCCGCAAACGACTGTAAATCTGCGTTTATGCTGAGTTTTATGTTGCAACCGGGAATACCGGGTACATATTTTGTTACGTTGTTTTCGAGTTCTTTGCCCTTTATGTCGGTCGCGGTATAGGAAAAACCGTCCGTTCCCGTAAGATATTTATCGTAATATCCCTCTATACCGTTCTGTCCCACGTTATCTATATTGGTAAAGCCCAACACCTGCGAAAGCAATGCGCTTTCGGGATAGCTTCGTTTGAGATCGACGGTAAAATACACCCCGTCTAAGTTCATCATACGAATACTCTCGCCCGTCGCCTTATCCACGGCTTTTTTGACCGTGATCTCGCTCACTCGTTCGGTCGTTATACGCGTATAAAGTTTTTCATAACTTAAATTCAGTTTTTCCGAAAGCACGCTTGCCACTTTGCTTGCGTCCTTGACTGCATTCGGACGGACATAGATCGAATAGACGTCTTGATTTTCCGCCAAAATTATGCCTGAATTATCGTAAATTATTCCTCGCGCGGCTTTAAGAGGGAGATCTCTGTACCACTGCTCCGCCGCCTTTGCCTGCAACCATGCGCCGTCTATGACCTGAATATAGAACAGTCTGCCGATCAAAGCGCAAAAGAAAAAGGCTATTGATATCAACATGATCAATAACCTCTTTCGTGTTATGAATAAGTTGTTCGTTTTGATAATTACCCTCCAAAGACTCCGCTTAGCCAATCACAAAAGGAGTCGAACCAATTAGTAGATCCTTCGTATGTCTTGACTTCGCCTAATGGAAGCAAATCTATCGTGCCTTTGTCTTGGATAAATTCCATACCGCTGTTGTAAGCTCTGCCCGTAAGCGCGTCTTCATCACTCAATAAAGTGATCTCGCCAAGCTGTTGAGCTACGATCGCATTCTTTACGGCAAGTTCGTTTTGGAGAGCCTCCACTCTTGTATCTGCCGAAGAAAGGAATATGCCCGTTGCGATAACGAGAGCGGATAAAAGCAATATCACAGAGGCGTATATACCGAGAATGAGTTTCGTCTTGCCGTCCATCTTTTGAACTTTGTCGGTTGTGGACTTTTCTTCGATCTGTTCTTCTTCTTTCTTTTCGGAGCGGATCATCGGCATATATACGACCGAAGGAGTCGTTTTCTTTTCTTCTGCGACGTCGGGCTGCGGTCTGGCGGTCTGCCTCGATCTTATGACCTGCGGCTGCTGCTGTCTTACTGTCTGCCTTGGTTCCATTGTCGGAGGCGGTGTGGAATGGTCCATGTTCATATCTCTCGACGCTTCCGCTTTTTTGTACTGCGCCTGCATAAACGATACGCCTATCTGAGGATTGACCTCGATCTCCGCCGACGGCGTCTTGATCTCCAAATCGGAGAATCCGCCGTATTTATCCGTTTCACTGTTGATTTTCCTTTTAACCGTTACCATAATATGTCCACTCCTTTAAGATTATTACAAAATTTAAAACTTTTCGATAATTCTCAGCGTTGCGCTCGCCGAACGCGAATTTCTCTCGATCTCCTCTTTGGAAGGTCTTATCTTTTTAAAGACTTTGCCCTCGGCTTTGTGTCCGCAAACGCATACGGGCAAAGACTTATCGCAAATGCAATCGGTGGAAAGCAAATTAAAGGTTTGCTTTACTATTCTGTCTTCGAGCGAATGAAAAGTTATAACGCACATTCTTGCGCCCGAAATCAGATAGGAAAATATATCCTTTAAGGCTTTATCGAGACCTCGCAGTTCGTTGTTTACCTCGATCCTTATTGCTTGAAAAGTACGTCTTTCGGGGATCGGTATATTTGCGGGCACGCTGCTCCTCACTATTGCCGATAACTCTCCTGTGGTATGAATGGGTCTTTTCTCTCTTGCCGAAACAATATTTCGTGCGATCCGTTTGGCAAATTTTTCTTCGCCGAACTCATATAAAAGTTTGATAAGCCCGTCCTCTGTATATTCATTGACGACGATCTCGGCTGTGAGCATCTGTCTGCGATCCATTCTCATGTCAAGAGGTGCGTCGAATCTGAACGACATTCCCCTTTCGGCAGTGTCTATCTGATGCGATGATATGCCCAGATCCATGATCGCGCCGCTGAGCCGAATGTTTTCCTCCGCAAGTATATCGTCGGCGTCTTTAAAGTTGGCCCTGAATATCTTGCATCTGTCGCCGTAAACGGAAAGTCGCTTTGTACATTCGATTATGGCGTCCTCGTCGCGATCTATCCCTATTACCTTTCCGCCGCGAGAGAGGATCGCGTCGGAATGTGATCCTCCGCCCAAAGTACAATCTAAATATACGCCGTCTTTCTTAACAGATAAAGCCTCTATACTCTCTTGTAACAGAACCGGCACATGATACATTAGTTTTGCTCCTTGATCTCGTCGAACTTTTCGCCCGCGTTATCTCCTTCGGAGAATTTCTTCCATGTATCCTTATCCCAGATCTGAACGTGATCGTACGCTCCGACCGTCGTTATCGAGGAACTCAACGTAATGCCCGCATAGTTCATTAGCGCTTGCGGGAGCGTCACTCTGCCCTGCTTGTCCTCTTCGCAATAACCGGCCTTGCTCATAAGTTTGGCCTTATTGGCGTCCATCGCTCTGTCATTGAACTTGGCGTCCGCAAAGGTCGACCTTAGCAATTCTTCCGCGACTTCTTTGGGATAAACTTTAATGCACTTATCGGCACCCTGAATTATAAAAGGATTTTCGCCGAGCTCATGCTTGAACTTAGTGGGTATGCGTATGCGACCCTTGTCATCGACTTGATGATAAAATTCTCCGACGAACATCTGCGAACCTCCTTATAAAGTATTTATATAATACCATACGTCAAAGTATTTGTCAACCATTTTTGACCACATAATTGTAAATTATGTACATTTTTTACCACTATTGACCACTTCATTACCCCTGCACGCTCCCGCGTGCCATTCTCATTCTTTTTTGCATAAAAAAACAAGGCGAATTTTTGTTCGTCTTGCTTTCCTGCTTAGTTATGATCGCGATTACAAACGATCGCTAATCTTCGAATTTTACAAGTTCCACCTTTGCTTCGGCGAGAAGTCGAAGCGAAAACTCGTCGGGGTAACCGTACTTATATACTATTCTTTTTATGCCCGCGTTTATAAGCATTTTCGCGCATATCGCGCAAGGTTGATGAGTACAATAAAGCGTTGCGCCGTCTATGCAGATCCCGAGTTTTGCCGCCTGTATTATTGCGTTCTGCTCGGCATGAGTGGCATAGCAGATCTCATGTCGCGTCCCGCTCGGAATGTTCAGTTCGCGCCTTAAACATGAGTTGCGTTCCTTGCAGCTTTTTATTCCGCTGCTCGCCCCGTTGTAACCGGTAGTAAGAACGCGCTTGTTTGATACAATTACCGCGCCCACCTGCCTGTTTTCCTGAAAACAACTTGACCAAGACGAAACCAATTCCGCCATTTCCATAAATCTTTTGTCCCATTTCTTCAAATTCTCGTCCATTTCTTCGACCTCTGTATTTCTCTTTTTCGTTTTCTTTTTATTCTAACAAATTTATTTTCGATTTGCAAGAATTTTAACTCAAAATAATAAATAAAATGTTGATTTTTACTTGACTTAGCCGCATTATTGAAGTAAAATATTGCGTGGAATAGGCAAAAATTGTAATTTAGCTAATTTTGCTCATTCGTAAATATAGCAAAATTTTTTGGAGGAGTTATCAAATATGGAAATCAAACCTTTATTTGACAGAGTGGTTGTTGAAGCAGTCAATACCGAAGAAACAACAAAAAGCGGTATAGTATTGCTTGCCAAAGATCAGGAAAAGCCGCAAATGGCTCGCGTCGTTGCCGTAGGTCCCGGAGGAAACGTGGACGGAACGGAAATTAAAATGCAGCTTAAAGTTGGAGATAAGGTGCTCTACTCTAAGTATGCCGGCAGCGAATTCAAAATCGACGGCAAAGAAGTTACGATTATCCGTCAAAGCGATGTTCTCGCTATAATTAAATAAGGGAGGTTATTTTAAATATGGCTAAACAAATCAAAAACGGTGAAGAAGCCCGCAAGGCTCTCGAAGCAGGCGTAAACATTCTTGCGGACACGGTTAAGATCACACTCGGACCCAAGGGACGCAACGTTGTTCTCGACAAAAAGTACGGCGCTCCCCTTATCACCAACGACGGCGTTACTATCGCCAAAGAAATAGAGCTCGAAGACCCCTTTGAGAATATGGGCGCTCAACTCGTAAGAGAAGTTTCCACCAAAACAAACGACGTTGCGGGCGACGGCACCACCACCGCTTGCGTACTCGCGCAGGCTATAATCCACGAGGGTTTGAAAAATATCGCGGCAGGCGCAAATCCCATGATAGTAAAGAAAGGTATTGCTTCGGCTACGGACGCTGCCGTTCAATATCTCAAAAGCATTAGCAAGGTCGTTGAATCCAAGACGGCGATAAAACAAGTCGCAAGCATTTCCGCAGGTGACGAAAAGGTCGGCGAACTCATTTCCGAAGCTATGGAAAAGGTCGGCAAAGACGGCGTTATCACAGTAGAAGAAAGCAAGACGATGGACACAAACCTTTCTATCGTCGAAGGTATGCAATTCGACAGAGGTTACGCTTCCGCTTATATGGTAACCAATTCCGAAAAAATGGAAGCCGTTCTCGACAATCCCGTCATTCTTATCACCGACAAGAAGATATCTTCCATTCAGGAGATCCTTCCCATTTTGGAACAAGTTGTAAACAGCGGAAGCAAATTGCTCATAATCGCCGACGATTACGAAAGCGAAGCGCTTGCTACCCTCGTTGTCAACAAGATCCGCGGCACATTCAATTGCGTTGCGGTAAAGGCTCCCGGATTCGGCGACAGACGCAAGGAAATGCTCAAAGATATAGCAGTTCTTACAGGCGGTCAGGTGATAAGCGAAGAAATGGGTCTTACCTTTAAGGACGCTACGTTCGACATGCTCGGCAAGGCTAAACAAGTCAAGGTCGACAAGGAAAACACAATCATTGTCGAGGGTGCAGGCGACAGCAACGAAATCAAGGATCGCATCTCCTCTATTCGCGCACAGATGAAAGCCTCCACTTCGGAATATGACAAAGAAAAATATGCGGAACGTCTTGCCAAACTTGCAGGCGGCGTTGCCGTTATCAATGTAGGCGCGGCTACCGAAGTCGAAATGAAAGAAAAGAAACTTCGTATCGAGGACGCCCTTGCAGCTACCCGCGCTGCCGTAGAAGAAGGTATGGTCCCCGGCGGCGGAGTTGCGCTCATAAACGCTATCCCCTCCGTTCAGAAAGTTATCAAATCCCTTTACGGCGATGAAAAGACGGGAGCCGAGATCGTGCTCAAAGCATTGCAAGAACCCATTAAACAGATCGCTCTCAATGCAGGCGTTGACGGTAACGTTGTTATAAATACGGTTCTCGCAAAGGGCAAGAACAAGGTCAACTTCGGTTATGACGCCCTCAACAATACCTATTGCGATATAGTTGCAAAGGGTATAATCGATCCCACAAAGGTAACTCGCTCCGCTCTTCAAAATGCCGCAAGCGTTGCGTCTGTATTCCTTACGACCGAAAGCGTTGTAGCGGATATACCCGAAAAGACGCCCGCCGCACCTGCCGCAGGTATGGGTGGAATGGACGGAATGTATTAAGATAAAGTCCGTTAAATATAAAAACTTGTTGCCGCCCGCTCTTTGCGGACGGCAATTTTATATATATTGATAGATAAAATTGATAGATAAAATATCGGTCGTCGATATGGCGTCCGATATTTATTTTTATACGATTTTAAGGCGTTATCGCCTATTTATGTCTCGCATAATCAGCGATCATTTTGATTATCAAGCATGGTTTTTACTTTCATAAGCCGTATTATCGTCGATCGTTCGTTTTCATCTAATTTCATCATGATGTACTTTATCGTTTCTTTGAGTTGCGGGATCATGACATATTCGAGCGCATTCACACGCCTGCGATTCTTCTCTATTTCGCGGGCAAGCATATTGCAAGTCTTTTCGATCTCCGCAAGACGCAATAATTTTTCGGCAAGAGCATTGAGTTTCAAAACGGCGTTATCCATATCGGACGGGACAGAGGTGATAGCATAAGGAAGCGCGCCCTCCGTACTTAAAATTTCGAGTTTGGGCACGTCTACTCCCATAACGTTTTTCAAGCCCGTATTCACCGTAAATGAGAGCGACGGCATGGCAAAAGTCTGTTCTATATTTTCCTCACCCATTATCGAACCCGCAAGCATGAAATATTTGAGCGCGTCGCGAAGTTCGCCCTCGATCTCCTCTCTCAGCGCTTTATTTTGTTTTACAAACGATATAAACTGTCTTATCATCTCGTCTGACTTGTCTTTAAGCAGTTTATGACCGCGTTCAGCCGTTTTGAGTCTGGTTTTAAGTCGCCTCAATTCCATTCTCGTCGGATTGACGTTTAATCTCGCCATGATCACTCCTTACCGAGGTATTTATCTATAAATTTGTCTTTGATACGTTTCAGTTCGCTTCGAGGCAACACTTTGAGAAGTTCCCAACCGAGATCGAGAGTTTCTTCTATGCTTCGATTTACATCAAAGCCCTGCGAAACATAGCGCTTTTCAAACAGATCCGCAAAAAGCGCATATTGCCTGTCTACGTTTGTCAAAGCCGCTTCACCGAGGATAGCGGATAGTTCTTTACATTCTTTGCCCCTTGCGTATGCGGCAAAAAGCTGGTTCATCGTATCCGCATGATCCTCTCTCGTCTTTCCCTCGCCGATCCCCTTATCTTTAAGACGAGATAGCGACGGCAGAACGTCGATCGGCGGGACGCAACCCATTTTGTATAACTCGCGCGAAAGAATTATCTGTCCCTCTGTTATATAGCCCGTAAGATCGGGTATGGGGTGAGTTTTATCATCTTCGGGCATCGTAAGAATGGGTATCTGAGTTATAGAGCCCTCTTTGCCCCTTATCCTGCCTGCGCGTTCGTACAAACTCGCAAGCGAAGTATACAAATATCCGGGATATCCTCTTCTGCCGGGGACCTCTCTTCGGGCGGCGGATATTTCTCTTAACGCTTCGGCATAGTTGGTTATGTCTGTCATGATCACGAGCACATGCATGCCTTTTTCAAAAGCAAGGTACTCTGCCGCGGTAAGCGCCATCTTGGGAGTGGCTATTCTCTCTATAGCGGGATCGGACGCAAGATTCATAAACAGCACCGCTCTCTCTATGGCTCCCGTACGTTTGAAGTCGCTGATAAAGAAGTCGGCTTCCTCGTATGTGATGCCTATTGCGGCAAAAACGACCGCGAACTTGGATTCCGCTCCAAGCACCTTAGCCTGTCGCGCGATCTGAGCGGCAAGGTCGGCATGCGGAAGTCCGCTTGCGCTGAATACGGGAAGTTTTTGTCCTCGCACCAAAGTATTTAGCCCGTCTATCGCCGATATTCCCGTCTGAATAAATTCGTCGGGATAATCTCGCGCGGCGGGATTTATCGGTTCACCGTTTATATCCATGCGCTTATCGGGAATTATTTCGGCTCCGCCGTCCTTTGCTTTTCCCATACCGTCAAAGACTCTGCCCAGCATTTCGAGCGAAACGCCGAGTTCTATTCCGTGCCCCAAAAATCTCGCTTTGGAACTGCTTATTTTAAGTCCCTGACTCGGTTCGAACAGTTGGACCAAAGCCTTATCGCGATCGATTTCAAGTACTCTTCCCTGCCTTATTTCACCGTTTTGCTGTTCGATTTCAACAAGTTCGTCGTATTTGACGCCCTCTACGCCGTCGATAAGCGTCAATGGTCCGACCACTTCTCTTATGTTGCGGTATTCCTTTTGCATCAGAATATCTCCTTTGTCTTTAATGCCGATATTTGCGATCGAATATTCGTTTCAATCTCGGCGAATTTTTCATCTATATCCGTTTCTTCTATATACTTACTTCGTCCTATCGATTCGCGAACGGGCAAAGCCAGAATATCGTCGAGCGATTTGCCGTTTTCGAGCGCCTCGACCCCGAGATGATAGAACCCGAGTATCAGTTTGAGCATCAAATTCTGCTTTTTCAATGAGGCGTAGGTATCCACCTCATGAAAAGCGTTCTGGTGCAAATAGTCTTCTCTTATGGATTTTGCGGCTTCCATGGTAAGGCGATCTTTGGGCGACAGAGCGTCTATTCCGACAAGGCGGACTATCTCGTCAAGGCGCGCCTCTTCCTGCAATATACGCATTGTTTCGCTCCTGTAATTATTCCATTCCGAACCAACGTTTTGCTCGTACCACTGCGACAATCTTTCGGAATAGAGCGAATAACTGGTAAGCCAATCGATCGCGGGAAAGTGGCGTTTATACGCAAGAGCGGACGAAAGTCCCCAAAATACCTTGACTATGCGTAACGTAGCTTGGGAAACGGGTTCGGATAAGTCGCCGCCCGGAGGCGAAACGGCACCTATCGCCGTAATGCTCCCCACCCGATCGTCACTGCCGAGCAATCTTACTATTCCCGCGCGTTCGTAAAATTCGGCAAGACGGCTGGACAGATAAGCCGGATATCCCTCTTCGCCCGGCATTTCCTCCAATCTGCCGCTCATTTCACGAAGCGCCTCCGCCCATCGCGAAGTCGAATCCGCCATAATGGCGACGTTATACCCCATATCGCGGAAATATTCTGCGATCGTTATTCCCGTATAAATGCTCGCCTCACGAGCTGCGACGGGCATATCCGAAGTGTTGGCGATAAGAACAGTTCGTTTCATAAGCGGTTCGCCCGTCTTGGGATCGCGAAGATGCGGAAATTCGTTGAGAACATCGGTCATCTCGTTGCCTCTTTCTCCGCAACCGATATAGACGATTATATCGGCGTCCGCCCACTTAGCCAATTGGTGCTGAACGACCGTCTTGCCGCTACCGAACGGACCCGGCACGGCGGCAACTCCTCCCTTTGCTATCGGGAACAACGTGTCTATGACTCTTTGCCCCGTCACAAGCGGAGTTGACGGCGAAAGTTTTTCCTTGTATCTCCTGCCCACTCTTACGGGCCATTTCTGCACCATTGTAAGCGCCTTTTCCCCGTCGGGAGTAGACAGAACGGCAACCGTTTCGTCCAATGTAAACGAGCCCGTTTCCGCCCTTAAAACCTTTCCGCTCACTCCGGGAGGGACCATTATCCTGTGCTCTACAACTTCGTTTTCCTGAACGCAGCCTATTATATCTCCCTCCGACAATTCATCGCCCGGTTTTACGAGAGATATAAAATTCCACTTCTTTTCATGATCGAGCGCAGTGACCTTTATGCCTCTTCCTATGCGATCGCCGCTTTTTTGTATAAGGACAGGCAACGGACGTTGGATCCCGTCGAAAATACTTTCTATAAGTCCGGGTCCGAGTTCTACGCTGAGCGGCTCGTCGGTGCTTTCCACCTCCTCGCCGGGACCAAGCATGCTCGTTTCCTCATAGACCTGAATAGACGCCTTGTCGCCGCGAAGTTCTATCACCTCGCCTATAAGTCCGAGTTTTGAAACTCTCACAACATCGTACATCTTTACTTTGGACATACCCTCCGCAACGATCAACGGTCCCGAAACCTTTACGATAGTTCCTTTCATTTATACCTCCGTGCCTATCAATCTTTGTTAAACAAAATATCTACGCCTATTGCTTTTTCGACGTCCTTTTTTATGCAATCCATGCCGTAACCGTTAGGTTCAAGCGACGGCAAAGGAACGACTATGGGATACGAACGGCTTTTGAGTATTGCAAGCGTTTCGTCCATACCCTTTGCCACGTCCTCGGTGATAAATATCACCGCATAAGTGTTTTCCTTTACAAGTTTTCTGAGTATGTCTGTCGTAACTTGGGGATCGTCTGCGAAAAATGTATCAAAACCGATCGCTTTGAACGCGGTAACTATTTGTTTTTCCCCTATTACAGCCACTTTTCCCTGCGTCATACAAGCCCCCTCAGTCTGCTTTGAATTGCATTGCGCGCATTGCTTTTTATGCACACCAAAATCATTTTTACCGTTTTAAATTCGCTGAATTTGCAAAGCGTATAACCGAGCATTGGTCCGATCGAATCCATATCGCCCGAGCGTGACGACGCTATTTCGAGCAAATAGTTATCCGATTGCGTTTCGAGTTTTGTAAGATCGTCGAAATCGAACCGCTCGTATTGCTTGGGGATCTCCGCTCCCAGCGAAAAATTTCCGCCGTGGATAAAGAGATCTTCTTTTTCCCTATCGCTCAAATGCAACTTTTCCGCTCTGATGGAAGTGACCAGATTCACGACGTCGATCTCTGCCTTTGCATAGCGTACAAGCAACGAACTTTTGCTCTTTTTTGCTCTGCCGAGTTTATAATCGTACATTGCCTTTGTCAACGCGAGATCTATCTCTCCCGAACTGCATTCCTTCTCGTCAAGTTTATATAGCTTTTCGGCTATATCGCCTATAACGGAATAATCGCCCTCTGATATCCCTTTTACCCATTCGCTATCGTACAGTTTAGACGCAGACGCACCGCGTTTACGCTTGTATTCCGCCTTTATATCGTTGAATAAAAACCGAGCAAGCAGAAAATCTTCCGCCTCGCGAGTCGGGGAATATTGCCTTATAAAATCTATCAAAAGGCGCACTTGTCCGCTTATGAACCGATCGATATCAAAACTGCTTTCGGTCATTATGCCCTCATTGTAGCCGTAATCGTGAAGCATCTTTATCGCTTCGTCTATGGTCGCGGCGCTCAATCTGAGCAAAGCATCGTACGAAAGCAGATTTTTTTCCTCGGCCTTGCAGACCGCATTGACAAAAACCGCATCTTTTCTCATTCTTTTTATCCGAACAACCTATTCGCGACATTGCTTTCGGTCGCTTTTTTTATCTCATCTATAATAGCGGTGATCGTAAGATTTTTATCGTATTTGTTGCCGCGCAAAATGATCCCGCCTATGTCGGAATGAAATTCGTCGCTTAGCTCGAGCGAAATATCGAGCCTTTTTTTCAGCGCGAGCAACCATTCGGCGTCCAACCTCTTTTCATCGCGCCTCGCGATAATGACCTTGTCGCCGTTTTCGGCAAACTTAGCGATCAACGAACCGATAAAATCGCGATATTCTTCATCGTTGAGAGAGCATAATTTGTCGGTGACTTTTTTATAAACCTCATCGATGATTTCGCGTTTGGCGTTGAGTTCCGCCTTTTGAGTTTCTATGCGCATAAGCGTCTTTTGACCGTCGAGCGCAAGTTCCGCCTCCTGTTTGAAAGCGGCGATCTTCTTATCGTATTCGGATCTGAGTTCCTCTTCCGCCTTGGCTTTTTGAGCATTTGCGGCTTCGATAGCGGAATGGACGATATTATCCGCCTCATCTTTGGCTTTCTTTTCTATTTGTTCGATCAACGCTTCCTTACTCATTTTACAATCCCAAACATGCCATTATTGCCGCGCTCGTTGCCGTCGGAACGATCTCCTGTCCTGCGGCAGGCACACCCTTGACTCCGAGCACCGCCATAAGCGAAATAACAAATGCGAATATGGCGAATATCTCGACAAGCACCGCCATAAGAAGCGCGTGACCTGTCTGTTTATCTTGCTTGAAGCACATTTCCATACCCGCCATAACGACTCTGCCCTGGAAGATAGCGCTGACAAGTCCGAGTACTCCTATCGGCAAGCACGCCGCAAGCATGGTAAGTCCTTGCGTATTACTGATCGCAACGTCCGTTCCGCCTATAAGTCCCATCTGCGAGAACGCCATGAAAGCAACTATAAATCCGTACAATCCTTGCGTTGCGGGCAAAAGTTGAAGTATGAGCATAGCGGTGAATTTGCTCGGTTCTTTGCTGAGCAACCCGCCCGCCATCTGACCTGCCTTACCTACGCCGATACAAGAGCCTATTGCAGACAACACAATAGCAAGCGCCGCGCCCAGGCAGCCGTAAACAATTCCCATAATAAATTAAACCTCCGTTTTTACTGATATATAACGTACCTGGTGTTTTGACCAATGTACGAAAATTCCCTACCGTCGCCTATCAAAAACTTGCCGTAAAATTCAAGCATCTGCAATCTGGCATTATGAACATACGCGCCGAGCAATGATATGGCAAGATTGAATATGTGCAGTATAAGCGACAATATCGCTCCGATGATAAATCCCGCTATCGCTCCGCCCGAGAAGAATATCGTGTCCATGAGCGTATTGAAAGCGTAAGCTATCGCTCCCCCTGCAAGTCCGAGCCCGAAAAGGCGGCAATACGACAATATGTCGGACACAAGGTTTACAAGCCCGTAAACGCCATACAGTCCGTTGCCTATCTTGCCCATTATGCCTTTGCTCGCCCTGCCCGCAGTAAGAAAAATACCCAAAACGGCGACAAGCAAAATTATCATTCCCGCGGAAGAAAGCGCCGATGAAATATTTTGCGGCAAAAATTGTCCGCCCATATCGAAAACGCCTTCTTTGAATATCCCTACGAAAATATTGGCGGTAAGACACACGATAGCCACGATCACGAGCAACATAAAGCCCATATCGAAAAACATTCCCGCGAAGTCTTTCTCTCGGCAGCAACGTATCATACCGAGAATATAACCGTAAGCGATCTGCAATATGCCGAGAACAAGCGACAAACCGAGTAAAAGCATCGGTTTATCCATGGGCACGAACCAGCCGAACCCTATTCCGTATCCGAGATAGCTGTCAAACGCTATTCCCCAAAGCATGGAAGATATTCCGCATATAGCGAACATTTTTATCATGCTCGCCGTACTCTTCTCGAACTTTTTTATCTTTAACAGGACCAAACAGCCTATCGTCAGCATAAGTCCATACACCACGTCGCCGCACATCACTCCGAACAGAACAAAATACCAAAATGCCATGTGCGGATTGGGATCCTTTTCCTTATAAGCGGGAACGGTATACATATTGGTGATATTTTCAAAAGGCTGAACGATCTTATTGTTCAAAACGAGCGTGGGCGGTTCGTCTTCCGCTTTTGCGGGAGTGAGCGAACTGCACACTTCGTATTTATCCGATATCTGTTTAACTATCCTCTCGCCCGTTTCTTGCGGCACCCAGCCGTCGAGCATGAAAGTATAGGTCGTTGTAACCGAACCGCATAGCGCGCTCTTTTGTTGAAGCCTTATGCCGAGCAAGTCATAATATACCATAAGGTCTGCGAGATATTTCTCATATCCGAGCCCTTGTTTCAAAAGGTCGAATAACTCATCATTTAAAGCCGAAAGTCGTTCGTCATATTCGCGTATAAGTTCGTCGACCTTGCCGTGAGTAAATCCAAGGCGCGTAAAGCCGCTTTTTTGCATTGCAACTTCCGCATTGCCGACATTGCATTTAAGGCAAGTCACGCCCGCCACAAAGCCTCCCGCAACGGGGAACAATTTATAACAATCGGTTTCACCGAGCTCTGTTTGCGGTTTCTTTTTGTTGGTAAAATACAGTGCGGACGCAGTTTCCTTGGTGTTCCTGACCGATTCGAAAGCGAACGGCAACCCGACATAAGGCAAAAGTTCCTTGCGCTTATCCTTTATCTCCGCCATTTCGGTCTTTATATCGACCTGCTTAAAACTTATTTTCTTTAATTCTTCGACCACCACGAAAAGTTCGTCCCGTCTGTTTTCCACCGTGTCGAACAGTTCGAAGTTTATGATCTTTCGTACTCCTTCCTTTTTGAAAGGAGCGTAATTTAAATTTAATTTCGATTTTTCCTTTTTTATTTTTTTCAAAAGAACGACGGCTTCATCGTTCAGTTTATTCAAAAGATCGATCGCAAACGCAAGCTGAGATTGCTCGATTTTTACCGTTTCCGTTTCGCTTTCGCTAAGTGGCGCGGCAGAGGGAGCAGATTTAAATTCGAACTGCTTACTTTCCGTAAGAATATTTATCACGCCGTCATAGTCGGATCTGAGCCCCACCAGGCGCAATCTGCTCATCTTTGCAATCATTTAATTAAATTCCTTCAATAAATAATCATACACAAAATCGACGCATGACGGTATCTTGTCACGCGCATTATCCTCTGTCCTTTTTATGTTGATCCGCGTCGCATTATCTTCTTCGCGGGCAAGATCGCTTATCTTTTGCTTTGTCTGAGCCAGGACGAGTGTCGAATCGTCCTTTAATTTCCGTTCGTAACTCTTTTTCAGACTATCGATCTCTTTATCGAGTGCGGAAATAATATCGGCGGCCTTTTGAGTCGCTTCCGCCTTTATTTTGGCGGCTTCGCTTTCCGCCCTTTCTATTTCCCTGATAAGTTCTTCCATACGCCTACTTAAAATATTTTTCTTCTATCGCCGAGATCTTGTTTATTCGGCGCACATGCCTCTCTTCGCCCGAAAAAGGCGTTTTGATAAAGCAATCGACTATATCGAGAGCAAGCCCCGCTCCCACAACTCTTTCGCCCAAAGCAAGCACGTTGGCATCGTTATGTTGCCTCGTCGCCTTTGCGCTAAATGTGTCCGAACAATGCGCGCACCTGATCCCCTTGACCTTATTTGCGGCTATGGACATTCCTATGCCCGTGCCGCAAATGAGTATGCCCTTGTCGCATTTTCCGCTTGCGACAGCCTCTGCGACTTTAAGCGCATAATCGCTGTAATCTACGGATTCCGAAGTGAAGCAACCGTGATCTTCCACTTCATAGCCCTGCGAGATCAAATGTTTCTTTATCGTTTCCTTTAACGTGACCGCTGCGTGATCGCAACCTATGGCAATCATATCGTTCCTCCGAAAGAGTAAAAATTTACATATCTATTATATGTCATTTACATAAAATAATCAAGCGTTTGTCAATGGTTATCTTGCATGGAATTGAGTTCCTTATCTATTATGGCGTCTACAAGCCTGCCAAGCTGAGAGGCGGTATCCTCATATGCCATGCGCCCCATTCCGAACGGATCCATGATCTCTTCGCCTGTAAATTGGCTCGCCGAAAACACTTTTTTTGTGGTATGTTCCATGATTGTGACTATCGCCTTTCTGTGTCTGTCTGTCATACACACGACAAGATCGGCTTTATCCACCGCTTCCGGCGTAAGAGGCGTCGGCTTGAACGCAGTCAATTTTACGTTAAGATCGGTCAGCACCTGCCTTGCCTCCGAAGTCATTTCGGTATCGTGAACGTCCAATCCTGCGGAAGTCACGTCGAATTTGCTCAATTTGCGCAATTTACGAAGTCTGTCTTTCATTAAAAATTGCGCCATTGGCGATCTGCAAGTATTTCCCGTACAAACAAACAAGATCTTTCTTTTAGGCGTCTTGACCTTTGTTTCGCCGCTTTTTGCCGTGCCTTTCTTTCGTCCCATGTTTGGATCCTCCTCATATGATATTTCCGCCGCTTGCCTTTACA
The DNA here is from genome assembly GCA_947598585.1 of uncultured Clostridia bacterium. Lineage (GTDB taxonomy): Bacteria > Bacillota > Clostridia > Christensenellales > Pumilibacteraceae > CAG-552. The sequence goes on along the minus strand of CANQFK010000008.1, from coordinate 5,193 downwards.
AGACGGTTCATGAGCGCCGAGCCTAAACCTGCCTCGGGCACTCCCTCGCAAATTATATAGTCATAGTTTTCGTCGTCCATTTTTCTGAAAAGCGCAAACACATTGTGCGCATATTCTCGGATATCGGCACCGACAATACAGACGTTCCTGCCGTCGTAATCGTCGGTAGTCGAAAAAATGACTTTTTTACCGCTAAGATTGTCGTATGCGGTCTTTATTCGTTGCCGCTGATCATCGCCGCACGCGGCAAGTATAACGGTCGCATTCGGGCTGTAATGTTTATATTTCATGCCCGGGCAAAGCGGAACATCGCTTTTGGGCGGGCTGCCGAGTTTTCCCACAACGCGCTCGACCTCTTCACGAGGTATTCCGCCATGCCGCAAGATAGCGCCGTTTACGCAATCCACTATTGTGGATTCGATCCCGACGCCGCATGCGCCCCCGTCAAGTATATATGCGATCTTTCCGTTGAGATCGTCAAACACATGACGAGCCGTTGTAGGGCTCGGTTTTGTGCTGGTATTTGCGCTCGGAGCGCAGAGCGGGACCTTGCACGCGTCAATAAGCGCGAGCGCGCATTTATGATCGGGCATTCTTATTCCTACCGTGTCCAATCCGCCCGTGACTACGTCGGGCACATTTTTCTTCTTCAAAACCACGGTGAGCGGTCCGGGCATAAAGACATCGATCAACTTTTCCGCCATTGGCGTGATATATGCGAATTTTTCCACCTGCGATCTATCCGAAATATGGCATATGAGCGGATTATCCGACGGTCGCCCCTTTGCGGCGTATATTTTCTTCACCGCTGTGGCGTTGAGCGCGTCCGCTCCCAAGCCGTAAACCGTTTCGGTCGGGAACGCCACTATTCCGCCTTTTGATATTTCCTCCGCACACAATTCGATGTTTTTTGTATTAAATTGCAAGATTTGTGTATTCATACGTTTATTTAAAACCTTTTTAGGCATAATTCAAGTATGGAAAAATCCAAATTGGCAATCGCTTCCGATGAGATCATACGCGCTGTCGCCATATGGCTGTTTAGCGCGATCGTGATCAGATATTTTATTAAAGAACTTTATCTTATAATCCTCATTGCCACAGCCGTCACAATGCTTTTGACGCTGCTTATAAGAACATATTACGGCAAAAAGAATTTGAGCAAGGAGCGACAAATAAAGACGGCGAACACTTTGCGCGAACTCATGACTATGGACAATGGCAAACTGTTGACCGATCTCGCAAACGCCGTCAATGGCAGCATCGATAGCGATGCGATAGTGACTTTAAGGACGGTGATCTATCCCTACTTTTACGGAAAGTTCCCGCTCGAAAAATTGAATCACGCATACAATCTTGCCTTGAAAGAGAATAAAAAACTGTTGATCGTTTGCACGGAACTTTCGGTCGAAGCGGAAAAAAATCTCGAACTTTTCTCGGACATACCCGTGTCTGTTCTGACAAAAAACAAAACGTATAATTTTTTGGATAAATACGGGTTGCTGCCCGAAGTCAAAACTCGTCACAAAAGGAAGATACGATTACTGAAATCGGCGCTGAAAAAAACCAAGATCAAAGGATATCTTTTTACCGCGCTCGTCCTGCTTTTTACCGCGGCGTTTTCGCCCTATGCGCTCCTTTGCATAGTAGCCGCCGCCGTAAATATAACCATGTCGATCTTATGCGAAGTCAAGGGTTATTAGAGTTTTTGTTCGAATAGTCGTTTTGCTCCTGCTCTTTTTGCTCTTCATTCGTCTTGTCTTCATCAGTCTTGTCTTCGGCGTCCAATCCCTGTTCTTCCCTTCTCAGACGCTCGCGTTGCTCGTCTTTGACCTGTTGAGCGGGAAAAGCGTGGGCAAGCCAAAGCACCAAACATAGCGCCAGACCGATCGCGCCCGTCCAGATGACAAGGTCGCCAACGGAACCGTTCAAAAGCGTCTTTTTGGTATCGCAAAGATAGATTATCAACAATATCGTGAACAAAGACAAAAAAACCAAGGCTATGATCGCTATTATTCTTCGGAGTTTGTCGTTCATGATTATATGATAACAAATATTGCGCAAAAAGTCAATCGATATAGCAAAATATACTGCGTCGCTTTTGGCAAAATGCCACAAAAAAGAGGAAACGTTTTGGGCTTCCTCTCTTTGCAATTCTTTTATAAATTTTATAGATCGTTATGCTTTATAGGACAACTTTTCGAGCCAATTATCGTTTTTAAGACCAAGACCTATACTCTTCCATTCTTCTTCGGAACCGTTGAAATTTACTTCGCTCAAATTAGCGGTGTCACAATTAAACAATATTCCGTCGCCTATAAGCAAAACGCTTTTCGGTATGGAAATTTTCTTTATGTTCGAGCATGACACGAACGCATAATCGCAAATGCTTTGCACGCCCTCGGGGATATCCACTTCGGTCACTTCAACATTGTTGATGTGAAGCGCTTTTGCATAGTATAGCGGATTGGAATATTGATTGTACATAAACATTCCGCACCAATCTGCGATATTGCCCGTGTAATTGACTTTATTGATTTTCGTGCAATCCTTAAAAGCGTCAGTGCCGATAGACACAATGCTGCCGGACATTTCGACGCTCTCGATAGTCGAACAGGAGTCGAATGCGTAGTCGCCTATTTTCTTTACCGCATCGGTCAGAACAACGTTTTTGAGAGGTTCTCCGTCGAGGTACAACTCGTGAGCAATAGTCAACGGATTTGCGCTCTCATTGGCGAATATAATGTTGCACCAGCTGTCGGCGTCGGCAATATGAACTTCTTTGAGCGCCGCGCAACCTTTAAACGCGTTGTTTGCTATGCTTATGACGCTGTTGCCGACAGAGATCTTTTCAAGTTTGGGGCAATCGGCGAACGCTTCCTCTTGTATGGAGATAGCGGCGTTTTCTATTATGACTTCTTCGAGCGCCGCGCAACCTTTAAACGCAGCTTCGCCTATCGTAAGGACATTGCTTCCTATCGTGACTTTTTTGACTCTTTTATTGTTTTCCAATGCGTGCGAATCTATCGCGATTATAGGCTTGTGATCCTTTGTATAAACTTGAAGATCGGTGATCGCGTTAGCTACGCTAATCAAAATTTTGGTATCGTCAGAAAGATAATTCTTGCAAGTAAGTCCCGCCTCTCTTTTGGTATCCGAAGTCGATTCCGTCAACTTGTTGTAACCGCAAACATAGCATTTATCATCTATAAACGTATGCTCTTCGGGCTGGGAAGTAACGCCGTTGTGGCAAACGGCAGCGTGCCAATGCGAATTCGCATCGTGAAGCCATTCTTCGGAAAAAATATGCTGATGCTCATGCTTCTTATCGACGCCGTTGTCGCACGCGATCAACGTGAAACAAAGCGATAACGATAATACGGTCATCAAAACCAATAATATTTTTTTAGCCATGTTTTTCTCCTATAACCTGTGACTATGGTCGGCAAAAGACAAACTTTTTACCGTTTATAAAACCATATATATAGTTTAAAACAAAAATATCGATATGTCAAGCGTTTCCCGTTTCTTTACCGTAATTTTCACTTTTTATCAGATAATCAAAATATAACGGGACTAATCTTCGTCGTCGGCATCGCTCTGTTTTGCCACCTCTATTTTGGGAACGATCTCGCCCGCCTTGGTGAGCGCTATCTTGGTGAGCATCGGACCCACAAGTTCGTAGATAAGCACGGCAAAGAGCGTTATATTGCGAACGATAACTCCGCCGTCACCTATCGCGCCCGATGCAATGACGGTAAGCGACATTCCGAGGGCGACTCCCGCTTGGGGCAAAAGCGTTATGCCGAGGTACTTATTGATGACAGGTTCGCATTTCATCATACGAGAACTCAAACCTGCTCCGATGTACTTGCCTGCGGCGCGAACGAGCACATAAACTATGCCTATGACAACAATCATCCAATCCGCAAAGACTTTCAATTCGAGTTCCGCTCCCGAGATAACGAAAAACAGCAAGAACAGCGGCGCGGTCCATTTGTCGGTCTTTTCCATGATCTCCGCCTGTTCTTTGCAGAGATTGCAAAAGATCGTTCCGAGCATCATGCACACGAGCAGCGAGGAGAACCCGATCGTTATTTTGCCCACTTTGATTTCGAGCGAAGATATAGCCACAGCCAGCAAAACGAACATTATCGCAAGGCAAAGGCGCTTGCTGTTGGATTTGAAACATTTTTCGATGAGATTGAACAAGTAGCCGAGAAGCGCGCCCATTCCTATCGATATAACAACTTCGATCAACGGGTTGAATATGACCGAAATAACTTCGAGTTCGCCGCTGTACATCGTCTTTGCAATACCGAACGATATCGAAAAGACCACAAGTCCAACCGCGTCGTCGAGCGCGACAACGGGCAAAAGCATGTCGGTGACAGGTCCCTTTGCCTTGTATTGGCGCACAACCATCAATGTTGCCGCAGGAGCCGTTGCAGTGGCTACCGCGCCGAGCACGATCGCAACCTCTATCGACATCTTATCGGGCATAATGAAGTGCAGGGCGATCATTGCGATATCCACGAACACGGTGGCGGTGACAGCCTGCAAAATAGCAATAACCGTCGCCTTTTTGCCGATATGTCGGATATCTTCGAGCCTGAATTCGGTACCTATCGAAAAAGCGATAAAGCCGAGAGCTACTTCACTGATTATCGAAAACGATTCGACTGCCTCGTGCGTGATAAAACCGAGCCCGTCCACGCCGATAAGTTTGCCGAGCGCGCCGAGGCAATACGGTCCGATCAAAATTCCGGCGATAAGGTAGCCCGTGACTGCCGGCAACTTGATCAATTTTACGAGCCTTGAAAGCAACAATCCCGCTATCATGGCTATTGAAAGGCACAAAAGCGTCGCATTCCATGAATGTAATATCATAATTTTTTTCTCTCTTTTGGTCGCTGATTTTGCAACCGTTTGATTTTACCACTATGAATGATTTTAGTCAAGTATAAACATCGCTAAAAAAAGCAAAAATATAAATTTATTTGCTCCGCCGTGGCGATAAAATATTTATGCGTCCTCCCCTCTATTAAGTGAAAAAAAATTTTTAAGCAATCGGTAAAAACGCCATAAATCGATTGACAACGCAAATCACATATGATAAAATACATATGCTTTGCGGTTGTGGCGGAACTGGCAGACGCGCAAGACTAAGGATCTTGTGGTAACTCCGTGCAG